>NZ_JBFAET010000195.1:0-16757 GCF_040642095.1 Streptomyces sp. NPDC020362 | reverse complement strand
GCCATCGCGGCGGGCTCCCTCGGGGTCGTAGAGGACGGGGCTTGCGACGGTCACCGGGAGCAGCCGGTCGCCGACGGGTGCGTACAGCCGTTCGCCGATACGGTCCCGGCCGCCCTTGATCAGGGCGAGCGCGAAGGTCCGGCCGAGCGCGGCGCTGCGGTAGCTGGAGGTGACATGGCCCAGCATCGGGACCGGCGGGGCGGGCAGTACGCTGTCGGCGACCAGTTGGGTGCCCTCGGGGAGGAAGACGGCCGGGTCCACGGGCAGCAGGCCGACGAGGTGCTTGCGGTCGGGGCGGACGGTGTCGGCGCGGGCGTAGGAGCGCTTGCCGATGAAGTCGGGCTTCTTCTTCGACACCGCCCAGCTCATGCCCAGGTCCTGCGGGGTGACCGTGCCGTCGGTGTCCTGACCGATGATCGGGTAGCCCTTCTCGGCGCGCAGGACGTGCATGGTCTCGGTCCCGTACGGGGTGATGCCGTACGGGGCACCGGCCTCGTACAGCGCCTGCCACAACGTGAGGGCGTCCCACGGCGACACGTTGATCTCGTAGGCGAGTTCACCGGAGAAGCTGATCCGGCACACGCGCGCCTCGATGCCCGCCACGGTCGTCTCCCGCCACGCCATGAACGGGAAGTCGTCGTTGGACACGGCAAGTTGGGGCGCGAGCGAGCCGAGGAGCCTGCGGGAGCTTGGGCCGACCAGGGCGACGGTCGCCCACTGCTCGGTGACGGAGGTGCAGTGGACGCGCAGTTCGGGCCACTCGGTCTGCAGCCACTCCTCCATCCAGTCCAGAACGGCCGCCGCGTTGCCGGTGGTGGTGGTGACCAGGAAGCGCTCCTGGGCGAGCCGGATGACGGTGCCGTCGTCGAAGATCATGCCGTCCGGGCGGCACATCACGCCGTAGCGGATCGTGCCGGCCTTCAGGGTGCTCATCATGTTGGTGTAGAGCAGATCGAGGAAGGCTGCGGCGTCCGGCCCCTGCACGTCGATCTTGCCGAGGGTGGAGGCGTCCATGAACGCGACGCCCTCGCGGGCGGCACGGCACTCGCGCAGCACGGCGGTCTCCATGTCCTCGCCGTCCTGCGGGTAGTACCAGGGCCGCTTCCACTGACCGACGTTCTCGAAGAGGGCGCCGTGCTCGGCATGCCAGCCGTGCAGGGCGGTCGTGCGTATCGGGTCGTGCAGCGCGCCACGGTCGCGGCCCGCGAGGGTGGCGAAGGAGACGGGCGTGTAGGGCGGGCGGAACGTCGGCAGGCCGAGCGCGGAGATGTCCACGCCGAGGAGTTCCGCGACGATGCCGCTGGCGAGAACGCCGGCTGTCCTGCCCTGGTCGTTGGCCGTGCCTGCCGTGGTGTAGCGCTTGGTGTGCTCGACCGAGCGCAGGCCCGCTCCGGTCGCGCGGGCCAGGTCGTCGACGGTGACGTCGCGTTGGAGGTCGACGAAGCGGGGTGCGTCGGTCGGTGCCGGGACCGCGAAGACGTGCATGGGCGGCGACTGTGGCCGGGTGGTGACCGCGGGCAGCGCGGGAGCCTCAGCGGTGTGGCCCTCGGCTTCGACGGCACGGACTCCCGCCGCCGCGCCCTGGGCGAGCACTGCGGCGAGGTCGAAGGTGCCGGCCGCGCTGCCCGCGACCTCCAGCGCCTGACGGCAGGTGTCCGGGACGAACGTGCCGAGCGCCTCGTCGTGGCGGAGCCTGCCGCCGGCCTGGCTGAACAGGTGCGCCACGGGGTTCCAGCCGCCGGAGACCAGCAGGAGGTCGACGGCGAACTCACGCCGCCCGGCAAACTCTCCGTACGGGGCGACCGTTACAGCGGTGAGGCGGGCCTCGCCCTCCGTGCCGGTGACTGCGTGGCCCGTCAGCACCTCGATCCCGGCGGACCGGGCACGGTCGGCCCACTCCCCCGGTGTGGGGCGCGTGTCGACGACCGCCGCGATCTCGACGCCCGCTGCCGCGAGGTCGAGGGCGGCGGGGTAGGCGCTGTCGTTCGTCGTGAAGACGACGGCGTGGCGGCCGGGGGCGACTCCGTGGCGGTTGACGTACGTGCGGGCCGAGGCGGCCAGCATCACGCCGGGGCGGTCGTTGTCCCCGAAGGCCAGCGAGCGCTCATGGGCGCCGGTGGCGAGGACGACTCGGCGGGCGCGGATGCGCCAGACGCGTTCGCGGGAGACGTTCTCGGGGGCCCCGGCGCCGAGGTGGTTGGTACGGCGTTCGACGGCCAGGAGGTGGTTGTCGTCGTAGTAGCCGAAGACGGTGGTGCGGCGCAGGACGCGCACCTCGGGGGCCGCGTCCAGCAGGGCGGCGGTGGCCGAGACCCAGTCGAGGTGTTCGGCCGTGCCGAGCAGGCTGCCGCCGGGCTCCGGCTGGTCGTCGGCGAGGATGACGCGGGCGCCGCTGCGTGCTGCCGCGGCTGCCGCCGCGAGGCCGGCCGGGCCCGCGCCGACGATCAGCAGGTCGCAGTGGGCGTGCACGGCGTCGTAGCGGGCGGGGTCCGGTTCGGTGGCGAGGCGGCCCTGGCCGGGCAGGCTGCTCGCGACCAGGCCGTCGTACAGCTCGACGGTCGTCGCGGGGAGCATCGGCTCGGGGAAGGGGGCCTCGATCTGGACCACCGCGTTCGGCTCCTCGACGCCGGCCGAGAAGATGCCGCGGGGGCGGCCGAGCTTGACGCTGGTAGCTGCCGCGATGACGCCGTTGGCAAGGAGGGCGGAGGCGAGGGTGTCGCCTCGGTAGCCCTGGTATTCGGTGCCGTCGAAGGTGAAGGTGAGGGGGGTGTCGCGGTCGATCCGGCCACCGGTGAGGGTGCGGAACGGACGGCCCGCGGTGGAGCCGCTGATGGACGCAGCGCCCCCGACGCCCCTACCCGTCCCGTCCTGCAGGGGCTCCACCCCTTCGGCCCCGCCAGGGGGCTCCACCCCCTGGATCCCCGTCGGCCCTGAACGGGCCTCGTCCTCAATCGCCGGACGGGCCGGCACAGCCAGAGCCGGCTGAGAAGTCACTGGACGGGGCTCCAGCGTCTCCGGACGCGGCTCCCCCGTCCGGTAGACGGCGAGGATCTCGTTGCTCGCCGTGTCCCGCACCGCGTTGAACCACCGGCGGCACCCCGCCGCGTGGCTCCAGCGCTCGGCGAACGGCCCCTTCGGGTTGTCGCGGAAGAACAGGTACCGCGCCCACTCCTCGTCGGTGAGGGCGGCCGGGTCCTCGGGGTAGGCCACGTGCGCCTGGCCACCGTAGTGGAACTCGGCCTCGTCGCGGGGCCCGCACCACGGGCAGGGGATGAGCAGCATGTCGTTCGGCTCCCTTGAGGATCCCTAGTGGGCCACCGCGGCCGCGCCGTGCTCGTCGACGAGCGCGCCGGTGGTGAAACGGTCGAGCGAGAAGGGGGCGTTGAGGGCGTGGGGGGTGTCGTGGGCGATGGTGTGGGCGTAGACCCAGCCGACGCCCGGGGTGGCCTTGAAGCCGCCCGTTCCCCAGCCGCAGTTGAGGTAGAGGTTGTCGACGGGGGTGAGGCCGACGATCGGTGAGGCGTCGGGGCTGACGTCGACGATGCCGCCCCAGGTGCGCAGCACGTGGGCGCGGGCGAAGACCGGGAAGAGCTCCAGGGCCGCGGACATCTGTTCCTCGATGATGTGGAACGCTCCGCGCTGGGTGTAGGAGTTGTACGCGTCGATGCCCGCGCCCATCACCAGCTCGCCCTTGTGCGCCTGGCTGACGTACACGTGGACGGCGTTGGACATGACCACCGTCGGGTGCACGGGCTCCAGGAGCTCGGAGACCAGCGCCTGCAACGGGTGGCTCTGCAGAGGGAGTTCGATGCCCGCCATCGCCGCCAGCACCGAGGTGTGGCCGGCCGAGCAGAGGGCCACCCTGCCGGCTGCGATCGGGCCCAGGGTGGTCCGGACGCCGACCACGCGGCCGCCGACCACGTCGAGACCCGTGACCTCGCAGTTCTGGATGATGTCGATCCCGGCCGCATCCGCCGAGCGGGCGAAGCCCCAGGCCACGTAGTCGTGCTTGGCGATGCCGGCGCGCGGCTGGTAGGTGCCGCCGAGGACCGGATAGCGCACGTCGGGTGAGGTGTTGACGATCGGGCAGACCTCTTTGACCTGCTCGGCGTCGAGCCATTCGGCGTCCACGCCGTTCAGTCGGTTCGCCTCGACGCGGCGCACGCTGTCGCGGACGTCCTGGAGGCTGTGGGCGAGGTTCAGCACGCCGCGCTGGGAGAAGAGGATCGGGTAGTCCAGCTCTTCCTCCAGCCCTTCCCACAGCTTGAGAGCGTGTTCGTAGATGCCCGCGCTCTCGTCCCACAGGTAGTTGGAGCGGATGATCGTGGTGTTGCGGGCCATGTTGCCGCCCGCGAGCCAGCCCTTCTCCAGCACGGCGACGTTGGTGATGCCGTGGTTCTTCGCCAGGTAGTGGGCGGTGGCGAGGCCGTGTCCGCCGCCACCGACGATCACCACGTCGTACGACCGCTTCGGCTCGGGGGTGCGCCAGAGCCAGTCGGGGTGGTCGGGGAGGTCGGCGCCTGGGGTGCTGGGGCTCATCGGGCGTCTCCGGCTTCCGAAAGGTGCGGGTAGAGCGGGTGCCTGGCGGCCAGGGCTTCGGTCCGGGAGCGCAGCGCGGGCACGTCGGGCTCGGGCGTCAGGGCCAGGGCGATCACGTCGGCGACCTCGGCGAAGTCCTCCTCGGTGAAGCCGCGGGTGGCCAGGGCGGGGGTGCCGATGCGCAGGCCGGAGGTCACCATGGGCGGGCGTGGGTCGAAGGGGACGGCGTTGCGGTTGACGGTGATGCCGATCTCGTGGAGCAGGTCCTCCGCCTGACGGCCGTCCAGGGAGGAGTCCCGGAGGTCGACCAGGACGAGATGGACGTCCGTGCCGTCGGTCAGCACCTTGACGCCCGCAGCTGCGGCATCCGGCCGGGTCAGGCGCTCGGCCAGGATGCGGGCGCCGGCCAGCGTGCGGGCCTGGCGTTCGGCGAACTCGGGCGACGCCGCCACTTTGAAGGAGACCGCCTTCGCGGCGATGACGTGCTCCAGCGGTCCGCCCTGCATTCCGGGGAACACCGCCGAGTTGATCTTCTTGGCCAGGTCGGCGTCGTTGGTGAGGATGACGCCGCCGCGGGGGCCGCCGAGCGTCTTGTGCGTCGTGGTGGTGACCACGTGCGCGTGCGGGACGGGGCTGGGGTGGAGTCCTGCGGCGACCAGGCCCGCGAAGTGCGCCATGTCGACCATGAGGAGGGCACCGACCTCGTCGGCGATGCGGCGGAAGGCCGCGAAGTCCAGCTGCCTCGGGTACGCCGACCAGCCCGCGATGATCATCTTGGGGCGGTGCTCCTTGGCGAGGCGCTCCACCTCGTCCATGTCCACGAGGTTGTCCGTCTCGGCGACGTGGTACGGGACGACATTGAGCATCTTGCCGCTGTAGTTGATGCGCATGCCGTGGGTGAGGTGTCCGCCGTGCGCGAGGTCCAGGCCGAGGATGGTGTCGCCGGGCTGGAGGAGGGCGAAGAAGACGGCGGTGTTCGCCTGGGCGCCCGAGTGCGGCTGGACGTTGGCGTAGCCGGCGCCGAACAGGGACTTGACGCGTTCGATGGCCAGGCGCTCGGTGACGTCGACGTGTTCGCAGCCGCCGTAGTAGCGACGGCCGGGGTAGCCCTCGGCGTACTTGTTGGTCGCGACCGACCCCTGGGCCTCCATCACGGCGGACGGCGCGAAGTTCTCGGAGGCGATCATCTCCAGGGTGGACTGCTGGCGGTGCAGCTCTGCGCGAAGGGCGGCGTGGACCTCGGGGTCCAGCTCCGCCAGGGGGGTGTTCAGCGCGTTCATACGGTGTTCGCGTTCCTCTCGGCGGCCTCGACGACGTTGGCGAGCAGCATCGCCCGGGTCATGGGGCCCACGCCGCCGGGCATCGGTGCGAGCCATCCGGCGACCGTGGCGGCCTCCGGGTGCACATCGCCGGCGAGCCCGTGGTCGGTGCGGGTGATGCCGACGTCCAGGACCGCCGCGCCGGGGCGCAGCATGTCCTTGGTGATCAGTCCGGGCGAGCCTGCTGCCGCGACGACGATGTCCGCCTCGCGTACGTGCCAGGCCAGGCCCTTGGTTCCGGTGTGGCACAGGGTGACGGTGGCGTTCTCGGAGCGGCGGGTCAGCAGGAGTCCGAGCGGACGTCCGACCGTGATGCCCCGGCCGATCACGCACACGCGCGCTCCGGCGAGCGGCACCTGGTACCGGCGCAGCAGTTCGACGATGCCGCGCGGGGTGCACGGCAGTGGTGCCTCGACGCCGAGGACGAGCCGGCCGAGGTTGACGGGGTGCAGTCCGTCGGCGTCCTTGGCGGGGTCCATGCGCTCGAGTACGGCGCCCGCGTCCAGGTGGCGCGGGAGCGGGAGTTGCACGATGTAGCCGGTGCAGGCCGGGTCGGCGTTGAGTTCGTCGATGGTGTCCTCGACCTGCTGCTGCGTGGCGTCGGCGGGCAGTTCGCGGCGCAGGGAGGCGACGCCGATCTGCGCGCAGTCACGGTGCTTTCCGGCGACGTAGGCGTGGCTGCCCGGGTCGTCGCCCACCAGGACGGTGCCGAGGCCCGGCTGCCGTCCGGTGGTGGCGGTCGACTTGGCGACGCGGTCGGCGAGTTCGCGGCGGATGGTGGCTGCGGTCGCCTTGCCGTCCAGCGGTTGTGCGGTCACCGGCGGTACTCCTTCCCCAGGGCTAACCACGGAGACGGGACATGGTCGGGTCGAACAGGGGCTCCTCGGCGACGACCGCCTCGACGCGCCGGTCGAAGTAGCCGATGTGCACGGTGGTGCCGGGGGTGGCGAGCTCTGCAGGGAGCCAGGCGTAGGCGATGCCCTTGCCGATCGTGTAGCCGTAGGCGGCGCTGGTGACGTAGCCGACGGCGCGGTCGCCGTCGTAGACCGGCTCCTTGCCCATGACGACGGACCGGGGGTCGTCGATGGTGAGGCAGGTCAGCCTGCGGCGGACGTCGGCCTTGCGGCGTTCGAGTGCCGCCTTGCCGACGAAGTCGTCCTTGTCGGGCTTGACGGCGAAGCCGACGCCGGCCTCGTAGGGGTCGTGCTCGTAGGTCATGTCGGTGCCGAAGGACCGGTAGCCCTTCTCCAGGCGGAGGCTGTTGAAGGCGCCGCGGCCCGCGATGATGCCGCCGAGCGGCCGGGCCGCGGCCCAGAGGGTGTCCCAGAGCTTCCGGCCGAGGTCGGCGGTGGTGTACAGCTCCCAGCCGAGTTCACCGACGTACGACAGGCGCATCGCGGTGACGGGGACGCTGCCGATGTGGGCGCGCTTGGCGCGGAAGTACTTGAGGCCGTCGTTCGAGAAGTCCTCGTCGGTGAGGGGCTGCAGCACCTTGCGGGCGAGCGGGCCCCACAGGCCGATGCAGCAGGTCCCGGGGGTGATGTCGCGGACCTGGACCGTGCCGTCGGCGGGGAGGTGGCGGGTGAACCAGTCGAGGTCCAGGTTGCCGTTGGCCCCGACCTGGAAGAGGTTGCGGGCCAGGCGGGCGACGGTGACGTCGCTGCGGATGCCGCCGTCGTGGTCGAGGAGGAGGGTGTAGGTCACCGAGCCGACCGACTTGGCGACCTTGCCGGTGCACAGGCCCTCCAGGAAGTCCGCGGCACCCGGGCCGCTCACCTCCAGACGCTTGAGGGCCGTCATGTCGTACATCGCGACCGTTTCGCGGGTGACCTGGGCCTCCGCGCCGACGATGGGCGACCAGTAGCGGGCGGCCCAGTCGTTGGGGGTCGGGATGTTGCGGCCCTCGACGAGGGACGCGTTGGCCTCGTACCACTGCGGGCGCTCCCAGCCGTTCGCCTCCAGGAAGAACGCGCCGTGTTCCTGCTGGCGGGCGTGGAAGGGGCTGGTGCGGATGGGGCGCGGCTTCCCGGACGGCTGGAGCGGGTGGAGGATGTCGTAGACCTCGACGAAGTTCTGGCAGTCGCGGGCCAGGACGTACTCCGGGGAGAGCTGGTGCGGCTCGAAGCGGTTGACGTCGCACTCGTGCAGGTCGAAGGAGGAGCAGTGGCCGTCGACCAGCCATTCGGCGACGGCCCGGCCGACGCCCGCGGAGTGGGTGACCCACACGGCCTCCGCAACCCAGAAGCCCTCGACGTCCGGTGACTCGCCGAGCAGCGGGTAGCCGTCGGTGGTGAAGGAGAACAGGCCGTTGATGCCCTCCTCGACCTTGGCCTCCTTCGTCGCGGGGAGCAGCGCCTGGGTCGCGGTCCAGGCGTCCTCGAAGTCCTCCTCGGTGAACTTCAGGACGGACGGCATTTCCTCGGCCTCGTCGACGGAGAGGATGTCGTCGGCGGAGAGGGGCATCGGGCGGTGGCCGTAGTAGCCGATGCCGATGCCGTCGAAGCGGTCGCGGTAGTAGAGGTCGGCGTCCTGGTGGCGCAGGATGGGGCGGACCGCCTCTTCCGTCTGGCCCGCGAGGGCCGGTACCGGCCCGGTCCAGGCGAGCTGGTGGGCGAGCGGAGTGAGCGGGAGGTTCATCCCGACCATCCGGGCGATCTTCGGGCCCCAGATGCCGGCGCAGCACACGACGATGTCGGCGGGGATCTCGCCCTGGTCGGTCAGGACGCCGGTGACACGGCCCTCGTTCTGCCGAACGTCGAGGACTTCGTGGCGGGCCAGGAAGCGCACGCCGCGTGCGGTGGCCCGGCGGATCTGCGCCTCGACGGCGAGGACGGCCTTGGCGAGGCCGTCGGTGGGGACGAGGAGGCCGCCGAGGACCTTGTCGCGGTCGACCAGCGGATGCTGCTCGACGCACTCGTCGGGGGTCAGCAGGCGCGCCTCGATGCCCCAGGCGGTGATCCAGCCGTGGCGGCGGTGGAGTTCGGCGAGGCGCTCGGGGGTGGTCGCCACTTCGAGGCCGCCGACCTGCAGGAAGCAGGGCTTGCCGTCGACGTCGAGGGAGCAGAACTTCTCGACGGTGTAGCGGGCCAGCTCGGTCATGGTCTTGGAGGGGTTCGTCTGGAAGACCAGGCCCGGGGCGTGCGAGGAGGATCCCCCGGTGGCCGGGAGGGGGCCCTGGTCGACCACGGTCACTTCGGTCCAGCCGCGTGCGGAGATCTCGTCCGCGAGGGCCGCTCCCACGACGCCCGCTCCGATGATGACCACTCGGGGTCCCGCCATCGCTCAACCTCCGAACTCGAAACCGGTCCAGTTGCTGTCTGCGCAACTTGATTCAGGTTGCGCAACTCAATGTGCCTGCCCCCGAGGAGGGGTGTCAAGGGGGCGCATGGCGTCGGTGAACAGCGCGAAAGACCAACGGGCCCGGCCGGCTGCACTGGCAGCCTGCCGGGCCCGTTCAGGGGTTTTCGGGGTCGCCGACGCGTCACCGCTCCATGGCCGGAGACGGTGACGGCGGCGGTGACCCGGACGTGTCGCCGCCCGCTACTTCAGCCAGGCGTCGACCTTGCCGCGGTTCGCCTCGACCCACTTCTTGGCGGCCGCTTCGTCGGACATCTTGTCCACCGCGATGTACTTGGCCACGGTGTTCTGGTCGTCGTTGGTCCAGTTGAACTTCTTCACCAGGTCGTACGCCGGGCTCCCGGACTTGGCGAACTTCGCGCTGACGACCTTGTCCAGGTCGTAGACGGGATAGTCGCAGGCGACCTTCGCGGCGTCGGCGTCGCAGCCCGTCGTGTACTTCGGGAGGTTGACCTTCACCAGCGGCACCTCGGACAGGAACCACTGCGGCTCGTAGAAGTAGCCGATCACCCACTGCTTGTTCTTCTCGGCCGTCCGGAAGGCCTGGATGAGCGCGGTCTCGCTGCCCGCGTACACCACCTTGTAGTCCAGCTTCAGGTTCTTCACCAGCGCCGCGTCGTTGGTGACGTACGACGGGTCGCCGTCGAGCAACTGGCCCTTGCCGCCCGACTCGGAGGTCTTGAACTCGGACGCGTACTTGTCGAGGTTCTTCCAGTCGGTGATGTCCGGGTGAGCCTTGGCCAGCCACGGGGGCACGTACCAGCCGATGATGCCCTTGTTACCGGTCTGCCCCGCCTCGACGGCGGTCTTCTGGCCGGTGATGTACTTCTTCTTCAGATCGTCGTGGCCCCAGTTCTCCAGGACGGCGTCGACCTCGCCGGTCCCGAAGCCCTGCCAGGCGATCTCTTCCTTGAGGTCCTTCTTGTCGACCGTGCAGCCGAGGTCGTGCTGTGCGACGTACGCGACGACCGCCGCGTCCGCCTCGTAGCCCACCCACGGGTTGACGGCGAGGTTGAACGTGCCGCACTTGCCGCCCGAGCCCTTCGAGCCCGCGGAGGAGGTGTCGCCGACCTTCGCCCCTGAGCACGCCGTGAGGGTGAGGCCGAGGACGGCCAGGCCGGCCGCGCCGGCTCGCCAGTGTCTTGCCATGGTGTCCTGCTCCTTAAGCCCTGGTGCGTCGCGCCGCAGCCTGAGTGATCCTGTCGAACATGACTCCGAGCAGTACGATGGCGAGTCCCGCCGCCAGCCCCTTTCCGTACAGCTCTCCCTGCGAGAATCCGGCCACGACGTCGTAGCCGAGGGCGCCGGCCCCTACCAGGCCGCCCACCACAACCATCGACAGCACGTAGATCAGCCCCTGGTTCGTCGCGAGAGTCAGGGCGCTGCGTGCCATCGGCAGCTGGACCTTGGTGATGATCTGCCAGGTGTTGCACCCGGCCGAGGTGGCCGCCTCCACCGTGGACTCGGGAACGTTCCGCACACCGTCCGCGATGATCTTGATGGCGACGGGGGCCGCGTAGACGACGGCCGCGACGATCGCGGTGAACCGGGTGGCACCGAAAAGGGCCAGGAACGGCACGAGATAGACGAACGGCGGCATGACCTGCGCGGCGTCCAGGGTGGGCCGCACCAGCCGGTCCACGAACAGGCTGCGTCCCATCCACACGCCGAAGACGGCGCCGAGCAGCATCACCAGCACCGTGGCCACGGCGGTCGAGGCGAGTGTCGTCATGCTGTCCGACCACAGACCCGTGCCGACGAGCAGCCCGACGCACACGGCGGCGGTCACGCCGGCGCGCCATCCGCCGAGCACCGCGCCGAGCGCGACCAGGGTGGCGCCGACGAGCCACCACGGGGAGTCGGTGAGGAGCGTCTGGAACGGGTTGAGCAGGCCGTTGGTGAGGGCGTCCCGAAGGGCGTTGGTCAGGCCCGAGAGATTGTCCTGCAGCCAGGTGGTCGTGGTGTCGGCCACGCTCGCGATGTGACTTCCAACGGTGCCGTTCCCGGGAAACTCGGCCGCCCAGACGAAGGTGTGGGACAGGTAGACCAGAACAGCCACCGCGACCCCGCCCGCTGCCAGCAGCGGCCTGCGCCACTTGAGGAGGTGGCCGCCCCTGCGGCGGGCCGCCTCGGCGCGTCCGGCCGCCGCCGTGGTGACCCGGTCGAGCACGATGGCCATGACGACGATGGCGAGGCCGGCGTTGAAGGCGGTGCCGACGTCGAGCGATTGCAGGGCCTGCACGACGGTCTTGCCGAGGCCCGGTGCGTCGATCAGGGCGGCGATGGTCACCATGGCCAGGGCGGCCATGATGGTCTGGTTGACGCCCATGACCACCGTGCGCTTGGACATCGGCAGCAGCACTTTCAGCAGTTGCTGCGACCGGGTCGTGCCGAGCGAGTCCGCCGCCTCGACGGTGGTCTCCGGTACGGAGCGGATGGCGTGCGCGGTGATGCGGATGGCGGGCGGTGCCGCGTAGATCACCGTGGTGATCACGGCGGAGGCCCCGCCGATCTGGAAGATCAGCGTCAGCGGAGCGAGGTAGACGAAGGTCGGCATCGTCTGCATGAAGTCCAGGAAGGGCGTCATGATCCGGTTGAACCGGTCGGAGAGCCCCGCCCACACGCCGAGCGGGATGCCGATGAGCAGCGCCACGAAGACCGCCGACAGGGTCAGCGCCAGCGTGTCCATGCTCTCCTGCCACAGGCCCTGCAGCCCGAAGAAGGTGAAGCCCGCCACCGCCAGGAGGGCGACCCGCCAGTTGCCCACGGCCCAGGAGACGTACCCGGCGAGTCCGACGACACCGAGCCAGCCGATCTGCGGGACCGGGCGGCTGCCGGTGGGCTGCGAGATCAGGGACTGGACGAACGTCACCAGGTTGTCGATGGCCAGGCGGATCTCGTTGAAGAAGTAGAGGAAGAGCGGGTTGGAGTTGCGGTTGGCTCCGACGGTGTCGTTGACGTCGTTCAACCAGCGGTGCAGGCCGGTGAGGTCGGCGGCTGCGAGGGTCAGCGTCTGCCGGCCGCGCAGCACGGCGAAGAGCACCAGCCAGGCGGCCAGGATCGCCGCCAGCGCCATGCCGCGGCTGACCTTGCGGGCAGCCGGCGCGGCCGCCGCCGACGGGACCTTGTCGGTCTTCTCGGGATTCTCGGGCTTCTCCAGGACTGTGGCCATCACACACCGCCCTCTTGCCCGGCCACCACCGCGAGGATCTCCTCATCGCCCACGATGCCGAGCAGCTTCCCGTCCTCGACGACCTTGACCGGCTTCTCGGCGGCGAGCACCGCACGGGTGGCCTCGCGCACCACGACGTCCGGGCCGAGTTCGGGGCCGTCGAGGGCGTCGTCGGGCTGCACGGGGCGCATGATCCAGCGCAGGGTCAGTACGTCGCCGCGCGGCACGTCCTTGACGAAGTCCCGTACGTAGTCGTCGGCAGGGGCGCCCACGAGTTCGTCGCCGGTGCCGCACTGGACCATCTTGCCGTCGCGCATGATCAGGATGCGGTCGCCCAGCTTCAGGGCCTCGGAGAGGTCGTGGGTGATGAAGACCATGGTCTTGCCGACCTCGTGGTGCAGGCGGATGACCTCGTTCTGCATGTCGCGGCGGATCAGCGGGTCGAGCGCGGAGAACGGCTCGTCGAAGAAGAGGACGTCGGGGTCGCCGGCGAGGGCACGGGCGAGACCGACGCGCTGCTGCATGCCGCCGGAGAGCTGGTCCGGGTAGGAGTTCTCGTATCCGGCGAGACCCACCAGTTCGACGACCTCCAGGGCCTTCTTGGTGCGCTCGGTCCTGCCCATGCCACGGATCTCCAGGCCGAACGCCACGTTGTCGACGACCCTGCGGTGCGGCAGCAGCCCGAAGTGCTGGAAGACCATGGAGAACTTGCTGCGCCGCAGTTCGCGCAGCCGCCTGGGGTCGGCACCCCGGATGTCCTCGCCCTCGAAGACGACCTCGCCCGCGGTGGGTTCGATCAGCCGCGTCAGACATCGCACCAGGGTGGACTTGCCGGAACCGGACAGACCCATGACGACGAAGACCTCACCGGACGACACCTCGAAGTTCACGTCGCGCACGGCGGCGGTGCACCCGGTGCGGTCCATGAGCTCCCGGCGGGTGAGTCCGCACAGCTCCTCGGAGTCCGGCACCCGGTCGGCCTTCGGCCCGAACACCTTCCACAGCCGGCGCACGGAGACGACCGGGGTGCGGTCCTGGGGGCCCTGGGACGTGTCGCGCCGCTGCGACACCTCGGTCTGTGCTGGGGTCACGATCGACCTCTTTTCGGCGTTCAGCCGCGGAACCAGTGCTGCGGCCGGGGTTGGATGTTCTGCCAGACGTGCTTTGGCTCTCGGTATTCGTCGAGTCCGGTCGGTCCCAGCTCCCGGCCCACGCCCGAGTGCCCGAAGCCACCCCATTCCGCCTGCGGCACATAGGGGTGGTAGTCGTTGATCCACACCGTGCCGTGACGCAGCCGCCGGGCGACCCGTTGGGCCTTGCCCGCGTCCTGCGTCCAGACGGCCCCGGCGAGTCCGTACTCCGTGTCGTTGGCGATGCGGACGGCGTCGTCCTCGTCGTGGAAGCGCTCGACGGTGAGCACGGGGCCGAAGGACTCCTCGTGCACCACGCGCATGTCCTGCCGGCACTCGTCGAGGACGGTGGGCGGGTAGTAGAAGCCGTTCGCCAGCGCGGGGTCGTCGGGGCGCTCGCCGCCGCAGCGCAGCACGGCGCCCTCGGCGAGACCGGCGGCGACGTACGCCTCGACCTTCTCCCGGTGCTGCGCGGAGATCAGCGCCCCGGTCTCCGCCTCGGGGTCGAACGGACCGCCGAGGCGGATCAGTCGGGCGCGGCGTACGACCTCGTCGACGAAGGCGTCGTGGAGGGAGTCCTCGACGATCAGCCGGGCGCCGGCCGAGCAGACCTGCCCGGAGTGCAGGAAGACGGCGGTGAGCGCGAAATCCACGGCGGTCTCGAAGTCCGCGTCCGCGAAGACCACGTTCGGGTTCTTGCCGCCGAGTTCCAGCGCGACCTTCTTCACCGTGGCGGCGGCGGTGGCCATGATGTGCCGCCCGGTCGCCAGGCCGCCGGTGAAGGACACCATGTCGACGCCCGGGTCCTCGGAGAGCGGGGCGCCCGCTTCGGGGCCGCTGCCCAGGACGAGGTTGGCGGCGCCGGCCGGGAGCCCGGCCTCGTGGAGGGCCCGCATCAGCAGGATCGAGGTGGAGGGCGTCAGCTCGCTGGGCTTGAGGACGACGGTGTTGCCGGCGAGGAGGGCGGGCGCGACCTTCCAGGACGCCTGAAGCAGGGGGTAGTTCCAGGGGGTGATCAGTCCGCAGACGCCGACGGGCTCGTAGGTCACCCGGCTGAGGGCGTCGTCGCGGCCGGTGTCCACCACCCGGCCGGCGCTGGTGCCGGCGATCCCGCCGTAGTAGCGGAAGCAGGAGACGACGTCGGCGATGTCGTATTCGCTCTCGACCAGGCGCTTGCCGGTGTCGAGCGACTCGGCGCGGGCGAACTCCTTGGCGTCGCGCTCGATGATGTCGGCGGTGCGCAGCAGGAGAGCGCCGCGCTCACGTTCGGGGGTGTGCGGCCAGGGGCCGGTGTCGAAGGCCCGACGGGCCGCGGCGATCGCGGCCTCGGTGTCGGCCCGGGTTCCCTCGGGCACCCTCGCGACGAGCGTGCCGTCCGCCGGACAGCGGATCTCCCGGTGGCCGCCGGCCACCGCAGCGCGCCATTCTCCGTCCACATACAGATCTGCCACGCGCCGAGCCCTTCGATGGAATTCGTTGCGCATTGTGCATTGAATTGCTTGTGGTGGAACACCCTGGCCGAATGGGCTGACATACGTCAAGGGGTTGGCGGATCCCGATTCGGTCATCACGGCAGATGCCCCGACACTCTTGACCGCGGGCGGCACGGACCTCAACCTTGTTGCGTATCGCTCACCATGTTGTGCCATACGCACCAAGGGAGGCCCTACATGTCCCCTCGACCGCATCCCGGCCGTGAGTACGTCCTCACTCTCTCGTGTCCGGACACGGCCGGACTGGTCCACGCAGTGAGCGGCTTTCTCGTCAGGAACTCCGGCAACATCCTGCAGAGCCAGCAGTTCGATGATCGACTCCAGGACCGTTTCTTCATGAGGGTCCACTTCGACGTTTCCGATCCCAACGTCGATCTGGAAATACTGCGTTACCGGTTCGGCCCGGTCGCCGAGGCCCACGGGATCACCTGGACCCTCCGGGACGCCGCGACCCCGACCCGGACGCTGATCATGGTGTCCAGGTTCGGCCACTGCCTCAACGACCTGCTCTTCCGCTGCCGCAGCGGCGCCCTCAACATCGAGATCCCGGCCATCGTCTCCAACCACCGCGACTTCGAGGGGCTGGCGGAGACCTACGGCATCCCCTTCCACCACATCCCGGTGACCCGGGACACCAAGCCCGAGGCGGAGGCGCGCCTGCTGGAGCTGGTGCGTGAGCTGAACGTCGACCTGGTGGTCCTCGCCCGCTACATGCAGGTGCTCTCCGACGACCTGTGCAAGGAGCTGGAGGGCCGCGCCATCAACATCCACCACTCGTTCCTGCCGAGCTTCAAGGGCGCGAAGCCCTACCAGCAGGCCTACGAGCGCGGGGTGAAGCTGGTCGGCGCGACGGCGCACTATGTGACGTCCGACCTGGACGAGGGCCAGATCATCGAGCAGGACGTGATCCGGGTGGACCACTCCCTGGACCCCGACGACCTGGTCACCGTGGGCCGCGACGTGGAGGCACAGGTACTGGCCCACGCGGTGAAGTGGCACACCGAGAGCCGCGTCATGGTGGAGGGGAACCGCACGGTGGTCTTCCGCTGAACGACACGTCGACGGTGGCGGGGCCGGAATCCGGCCCCGCCCCCGTTCGTGTGCGACCTCAGCCGCCCAGCCGGTCCAGCAGGGCGCGGCGCCACCGCTCCGTCTCGGCGATCTGGTTGAACGTGAAGACGTGCAGGCCTGCCACTCGGGCCGACGGCGCGGCGAGCGCCTCCGCGCAGCGGTCGAGCAGTCTCTCGGGCACGTATCCCCCGGGCGTAGCGAACCGCAGGAACCAGGACGCGTGCTTGGTCAGGAAGCGCGTGGACTCCCCCACCCCGATCTTCGTCGCCATGGACAGCAGCTTCGCGCGCTGCACCGGTCCGGCGACGCCCACGTGCACGGGCAGCGTGACGTCGCGGCGCCGTATACGGGCGATCCAGTCGCCGAGCACGCGCGGATCGAAGCACAGGTTGCTGACGATGTACGTGGCGTGCGCGCGCTTGTCCCACATCGCCTGGATGGTGATGTCGTCGTGGATGAGCGGATGGCTCTCCGGGTATCCGGTGATCCCCAGGTGCGCGAAGGGCCCGCCCAGCTCGTCCAGTCGGCGCAGCACCGGCAGCGCCCCGTCGTACGGCCCGGCCGGCGGGGCGGCGTCGCCCGCCGGGACGAAGACGTCGTCGACGCCCACCGTGCGCAGCCGCTCGACGACGTCCTTCAGGTGTGTGTCGTCCCGCAGCAGCCGCGCGGGCACGTG
>NZ_JBFAET010000194.1:0-16797 GCF_040642095.1 Streptomyces sp. NPDC020362 | reverse complement strand
TCGCCGGGTCGGCGGGGCGCCGGCCGGGCCTGGTGTCGCGCCCCCGACACCGCTCCCCGGACCTGCGCCCGGTGCTCATTCGCATTCGCGGGTTCCGCGTGCGAACCTCACCAAAGACTGTATGAGCCTGTTTATTCAGTGGTCCTTTGCTGAAACAGTGGCCCTTGATTCCCGACCCGGTGCTTTCCGATGCTTTTAGAGGAGCCTGCATGATTCCGTTGTCATTCGCACAGCGGCGGTTGTGGTTCATCGGTCAGCTGGAGGGGCCGAGCGCGGCCTACAACGTGCCGTGGGTGCTGAGACTGTCGGGCGCGCTGGACCGGGCAGCGCTTCAGCAGGCTCTGCTCGACGTGGTACGGCGCCACGAGAGTCTGCGGACGATCTTCCCCGCAGTCGACGGGGAGCCGTTCCAGGAGATCGTGCCCGCCGACGAGATCGTGCTTCCGATCGTGTGGGGCGACGCCGGCGCGGAGGAGGTGACCGCGCTGGCGGCCGAGGCCGCAGGCCACGTGTTCGATCTGGCTTCCGAGATTCCGGTGCGAGCGCGCGGGTTCTCGGTGGCCCCGGATGAGCATGTGCTGGTGCTGCTGGTGCACCACATAGCGTGTGACGGCTGGTCGTCGGGCCCGTTGGGCCGGGATCTCGCGGCAGCTTACGCGGCCCGGGCGGCCGGGACCGCGCCGGAGTGGGACGAGCTGCCGGTTCAGTACGCCGACTACACGTTGTGGCAGCGGGAGCTGCTGGGGGCCGAGGACGACCCGGGCAGTGTGCTGGCCCGGCAGTCGGCGTATTGGCGTGCGGCGCTGACCGGGGCGCCGGAGGAATTGACCCTGCCGTTCGATCGGCCGCGTTCCCGGACCGTCGGCCGCCGCGGCGCCGCGGCGCCGGTGGTCATTGATTCCCCTCTGCACGCGCGCATCGCGGAGCTGGCCCGCAAGACCGGTGTGACGCCGTTCATGGTGGTGCAGGCCGGGCTCGCGGCGCTGCTCTCCCGGCTGGGGGCGGGGACCGACATCCCGCTGGGCACACCGGTGGCCGGGCGCGTCGAGGAGGCGCTGCACGACCTGGTCGGGAACTTCGTCAACACCCTGGTGCTGCGGACCGACCTGTCGGGGGACCCGACCTTCCGGGAGGTCCTGGCCCGGGTCCGGAACACCGACCTGGCTGCGTTGGAGAACCAGGACCTGCCCTTCGAGCGCCTGGTGGAGATCCTCGACACGCCCCGGTCCCCGGCCCGCCACCCGCTGTTCCAGGTCATGGTGGCCTTCGATACCGACGACCGGGTCGCCTTCGAGCTGCCCGGCCTGCGGGTCACCGAGATGGCCGGCCCGGCCTGGGACACAGCCAAGTTCGACCTGAACTTCGAGTTCCGCGAGCAGCACGAGCCGGACGGCCGACCGGCCGGGATCGCGGGGACCGTCGAGTACGCCACCGACCTGTTCGACCACGACACGGTCCAGGCGCTGGCAGGGCGGTTCGTCCGTCTGATGGAGCAGCTCACCGCCCAGCCCGACCAGCGGGTCGGCCTGGTGGACATCCTGACCGACCGGGAACGCGGGTTGCTGCTCGAGGAGTGGAACGACACCGCGCGTGCGGTGCCGCAGGACACCCTGCCTGCGCTCTTCCAAGCCCAGGTCGCCAGGACGCCCGACGCGGTCGCGGTGGTCTGCGGTGACACGAGGCTGACCTACACCGAGCTCAACGAGCGGGCCAACCGGCTGGCACACCGGCTGGTTGCGTTGGGGGTGGGTGCCGAGGAGCCGGTGGCGCTGATGCTGCCGCGGTCGGCGGATTTGATCGTGGCGGTGTTGGCCGTGGTCAAAGCCGGTGGGTTCTATGTGCCGATCCACGCCAGTTTCCCACCGGAGCGTGCGGAGTGGGCGGTGGGTGACTGCGGCGCTCGTCTCGTGCTGACCGATGATGCCGCGCTGTTGGCGGGGTCGAGGTGTGATGCGCGGGTGGTTGTGCTGGGGGACTTGGAGGTGTCCGGCGAACTGGACAGCGACCCGGATCGGGTCGTGAGCGCGGATCAGTTGGCGTATGCCATGTTCACTTCCGGATCCACCGGGGTTCCCAAGGGGGTGGCGGCCCGGCACCGGGACGTGGTGGCGCTGGCGTTCGACCGGCGTTGGCAGGGCAAGGGGCATGAGCGTGTGCTGGTGCACTCGCCGCATGCCTTCGACGCTTCGACCTATGAGATCTGGGTGCCGCTGCTTTCCGGCGGTCGTCTGGTGATTGCGCCGGCGGGGGACCTGGAGGTCCAGGGTCTGCGCCGGCTGATCGCCGAGGAGCGGATAACGGCGCTGTGGCTTACCGCGGGTGTGTTCGCGCTCATGGCAGAAGAAGCCGCCGAGTGTTTCAAGGGCGTGCGCGAGGTATGGGCCGGCGGCGATGTCCTCTCGCCGGTCGCCGTGCGCCGCGTGCTGCAGGCATGCCCCGGTATCGAAGTGGTCAACGGGTACGGTCCCACCGAGACCACCACGTTCGCCGCCAGCCATCGGCTGCGTTCGGCTGATGACCTCACCGATCAGGTGCCGATCGGCCGGCCGTTGGACAACATGCGGGCGTATGTGCTCGACGGCGGGCTGCGGCCGGTGCCGGTGGGGGTGGCCGGTGAGTTGTATGTGGCCGGTGCGGGGCTGGCCCGGGGGTACCTCAACCGCCCGGGGCTGACCGCGGAACGGTTCGTGGCCTGTCCGTTCGGTGCGCCTGGGGAACGGATGTACCGTACCGGGGACCTGGTGCGGTGGCGGGCGGACGGGAATCTCGAGTATCTCGGCCGTGCCGATGACCAGGTGAAGATCCGGGGGTTCCGGATCGAGTTGGGCGAGATCGAGGCGGTGCTGGGCCGGCATCCGGGGGTCGGGCAGGTCACGGTCGTCGCCCGGGAGGACCGGCCTGGGGACAAGCGTCTGGTGGCCTACGTGGTCCCGGCCGGTGCGGGTGTGCTGGATACCACGCAGGTGCGCCGGTTCGCCGGGGAGAGTCTGCCGCAGTTCATGGTGCCGGCCGCGGTCGTGGTCCTGGACCGGTTGCCGCTGACTGCCAACGGGAAGCTGGACCGCAAGGCCCTGCCCGCCCCGGACTATGCGGTCGCCTCGACCCACCGCGCTCCGACCACGGTGCAGGAAGAGCTGCTGTGTGCGACGTTCGCCGAGGTGCTGGGTCTGCCCGGCGTGGGCGTCGATGACAACTTCTTCGAACTCGGCGGTCACTCCCTGCTTGCGACCCGGCTGGTCGCCCGCATCCGCGCCCTGCTCGGGATGGAGATCACCATCCGCGCCCTGTTCGAAGCCCCTACCGCCGCCGCCTTGGCCGGTGTGCTGGTTGCGGCCGGGCCCTCGCGTCCGGCGCTGGTGGCCGCTGTTCGTCCGGAGCCGCTGCCGTTGTCGTTCGCGCAACAGCGGTTGTGGTTCCTGGGCGAGCTGGAGGGGCCGAGCGCGACATACAACATTCCGGCGGTGATCAGGCTTTCCGGCGAGCTCGACGGTGCTGCGCTGGCCACGGCGTTGCGGGATGTTCTCGGACGCCATGAGGTGTTGCGCACGATCTTCCCGGCGGTCGAGGGCCTGCCGTACCAGCGGGTGCTGTCGGTCGAGGAGCTGGGCGAGGTGCTCACGGTGGTGCCGGCCGACCGGGTCGGGCCGTCCGGTGTGGACGCGCTGGTGGCCGAGGCCGTGGGCCACGGCTTCGACCTGTCGGCCGAGGCGCCGTTGCGGGCATGGTTGTTCGAGGCCGGTACGGACGAGCATGTGCTGGTGCTGCTGGTGCACCACATCGCCGGCGACGGCTGGTCGATGGCGCCGCTGGCGCGGGATCTGTCGGTGGCCTATGCAGCGCGCCGCGCCGGCCGGGCACCACAGTGGGCGCCGCTGCCGGTGCAGTACGCGGACTACACGTGTTGGCAGCGCGAGCTGCTCGGCTCGGCGCAGGACCCGGAGAGCCTGCTGAGCGGGCAGCTGGCCTATTGGCGCCAGGCGCTGGCCGGACTGCCGGAGGAACTGTCGCTGCCGGTCGACCGCGCCCGACCGGCGGTGGCCACGCACCGCGGCGCGAGCGTGCTGCTGGACATTCCCGCCTCGGTCCACGCGCAGGCCGCGGAGCTGGCCCGGGCCGAGGGCGTGACGGTGTTCATGGTGCTCCAGGCCGCTCTGGCCGTGGTGCTCTCCCGGCTCGGCGCCGGCCCGGACATCCCGATCGGGACCCCGGCGGCCGGGCGCACCGACACCGCGCTCGACGACCTCGTCGGGTTCTTCGTCAACACCCTGGTTCTGCGCACGGACCTTTCCGGCGGTCCGTCCTTCCGCGAGCTGCTGGCCCGCGTGCGCGAGCAGGCGCTCGACGCGTACGCGCACCAGGACGTGCCGTTCGAGCGCCTGGTCGAGGAGCTGGCCCCGGCCCGTTCGATGGCCCGCCATCCGCTGTTCCAGGTGATGCTGTCCCTGCAGAACAACACCGATCCCGTGCTCGACCTGCCGGGCCTGCGCACGAGCATCCTGCCCGACGGCGACACCCCGGCGAAGTTCGACCTGAACGTCGACCTGAGTGAGCGCTTCGACGACCGCGGCAGGCCCGCCGGGATCACCGGTGAACTCGCCTACGCCGTCGACCTGTTCGACCGCACGAGCGCCGAGCGGATCTCCGGGCGCTTCAGCCGCGTCCTCGACACCCTGACCGCCGGTCCCGGGCAGCGGGTCGACCGGGTCTCGCTGCTGACGGCCGCAGAGCGGGAGAAGGTGCTGCACGGCTGGAACGACACCGCACACCCGGTCCCGCCCACGACGCTGCCCGCGCTCTTCCAGGCCCAGGCGGCCCGTACCCCCGAGGGCATCGCGGTCGTCTTCGGCGACACCGCCTTGACCTACAGCGAGCTCAACGTCCGTGCCAACCGGCTCGCCCACCACCTGATCGACGACGGAGTCGGTCCCGAAGACGTCGTGGCCCTGGCGCTGCCGCGGTCGATCGAACTCGTCGTGGCGATGCTCGGCGTGGTCAAGGCGGGCGCCGCATATCTGCCGATCGACGCCGACTACCCGGTGGAACGGGTGCGGTTCATGATCGAGGATGCAAAGCCGTCGTACGTGCTGACGCTTCAGGGCACCACGGCACGCCTGCCGGCCGACGCGCCCCTCCTGGTCCTCGACGACCCGGTCACGCAGAAGAGGCTGACCGCGGACCCGGCGTGGGACCACGACCCGGCCGACACGGACCGCACCACCCCGCTGAACCCCGCGCACCCCGCCTACGTCATCTACACCTCCGGTTCCACCGGAACCCCCAAGGGCGTGGTGATGCCGCACCGCGGCATCACCAACTTCATCACCGTCCATCGTGAGTCGGTCTTCGCCGCCGCCGCTGTGTCGCCGAACGGACGGCCCCTGCGCGTCGCCCTGACCAACTCGATATCCTTCGACGCCTGCTGGGATCAGCTCTCGTGCCTGATGGAGGGTCATGAGCTGCATGTCGTCAGCACGGAGGTGCTGTCCGACAACGCCCTGCTCGCGACGTGGCTGGACGAGCACGACGTCGACTTCCTGGAGCTGACCCCCTCCCACATGGCCTCCGCCGTGTCGGGCGGTCTGTTCGACGACGGCCGACGTCGTCCGGCGCTGCTCGTGGTCGGCGGCGAGGCCGTCCCCGACTCGCTGTGGGAATGGCTCGGGTCACTGGGTGACGGCACCCGCAGCTTCAGCTTCTACGGGCCCACGGAGTGCACGGTCTACCAGGTCTTCGCCCAACCCCGGTCCGCTCCGCGGCCGATCCTCGGGCGGCCCACGTTCAACATGCGGGTGTTCGTCCTCGATGACGCTCTGGAGCCGGTCCCGCCCGGCGTGACCGGGGAGTTGTACGTGGCGGGTGCCGGCCTGGCCCGGGGGTATCTGGGTCGTGCGGGGCTGACCGCGGAGCGTTTCGTGGCGTGCCCGTTCGGCGCCCCCGGGGAACGGATGTACCGGACCGGCGACCTTGCCCGCCGGCGCGCCGACGGCAACCTCGAGTTCGCCGGCCGTGCCGATGACCAGGTGAAGATCCGGGGGTTCCGGATCGAGATCGGCGAGGTCGAGGCGGCGCTGGGCGGGCATCCCGGCGTCGCCCGGGCCGCCGTCGTAGCCCGCGAGGACGTCCCTGGCGACAAGCGTCTGGTCGGTTACGTGGTACCCGGTCCGGGCCAGGATCCGGAACGGCTCGCCCAGCTGCCCGGCCTGCTGAGGCGGCACGTCGCCGGGCTGCTGCCGGAGTACCTGGTGCCGTCGGCGGTCGTGGTCCTGGACCGGTTGCCGTTGACGGCCAACGGGAAGCTGGATCGCAGGGCCCTGCCGGCACCGGACTACGCGGTCGTCTCCACCCACCGCGCCCCGACCACGGTGCAGGAGGAGCTCCTGTGCACCGCCTTCGCCGAGGTGCTCGGTCTGCCCTCGGTCGGTGTCGACGACAACTTCTTCGAACTCGGCGGTCACTCCCTGCTCGCGACCCGGCTGGTCGCCCGCGTCCGGGCCCTGCTCGGGGCCGAGCTCGCCATCCGCACCCTGTTCGAGGCCCCCACCGTCGCCGCCCTGGCCGGTGCGCTGACCGGCGTCGGGACCGGGCCTTCGCGTCCGGCACTGAGGGCCGCGGTTCGCCCCGACCCGATGCCGCTCTCGTTCGCGCAGCAACGGCTGTGGATCGTCAACCAGTTGCAGGGGCCGAGCGCGACGTACAACATGCCGTTGGTGCTGCGCCTGTCCGGGACGCTGGACCGCGGCGCGCTGGAGGCGGGACTCCGCGATGTGGTGGGGCGGCACGAGAGTCTGCGGACGGTCTTCCCGGCACCCGACGGCGAGCCGTTCCAGCGGATTGTGCCCGCCGACGAGGTCGTGCTGCCCATCGTGTGGTCCGACGCCGGTGCCGGCCAGGTCGCGGATCTGGTGGCCGAGGCGGAGGGGTACGTGTTCGATCTGGCTGCTGAGATCCCGGTGCACGCACAGGGGTTCTCGGTGGGTCCGGACGAGCACGTGCTGGTCCTCGTGCTGCACCACATCGCCTGTGACGGCTGGTCGGCGGGCCCGCTGGGCCGGGATCTCGCGACTGCCTACGCCGCGCGGGTCGGCGGCAGTGCGCCGAAGTGGGACGAACTGCCGGTCCAGTACGCCGACTACGCCTTGTGGCAGCGTGAGCTGCTGGGCGCCGTGGGCGACCCCGGCAGCCTGGCGGCCCGGCAGTCGGTGTTCTGGCGCGGGGCGCTGGCGGGGCTGCCGGACGTGCTGACCCTGCCGTTCGACCGGCCGCGTCCTGCGGTGGCCAGCCACTGTGGTGCCGAAGTGCCCGTGGCGATCGGCGCGGATGCGCACGGGAGGGCCGACGAGCTGGCCCGCCAAGCGGGGGTGACGCCGTTCATGGTGGTGCAGGCGGCGCTGGCGGCGCTGCTGTCGCGGTGGGGCGGCGGGACGGACATCCCGATCGGCACGCCGTTGGCCGGGCGCGGTGACGAGGCGCTGCACGACTTGGTCGGGTTCTTCATCAACACCCTGGTCCTGCGCACCGATCTCTCGGGGGATCCGACGTTCCGTGAGTTGCTGGCCCGGGTCCGGGAGACGGACCTGGCGGCGTTCGAGAACCAGGACCTGCCCTTCGAGCGGCTCGTGGAGGTCCTGGCCCCGCCCCGGTCCCTGGCCCGCCACCCCCTGTTCCAGGTGAACCTGTCCTTCGACAACAACGCCGGGGTCTCCTTCGACCTGCCGGGGCTGCAGGTCGCCGAACTGGTGCTCCCGGGGCGGAAGTCGGCCAAGTTCGACCTGAACTTCCTGCTGCGAGGGGTGTACGGAGCGGACGGGCGGCCGGCGGGGATCGAGGGGGTCATCGAGTACGCCACCGACCTGTTCGACCACCACACGGTCCAGGCGCTGGCCGGGCGCTTCGCCCAGCTGCTCGAGGAACTGATCACCTACCCGGACCGGCCCATCGGCACGACCGAAGTCCAGGAACTGCCCGAACGGAGCCGGATCGGGTCGGCGACCCCAGGGGGGCTCCGCCCCGGAAGGCGGCGGGTGGTGGTCGGTCCCCGTCCCCCGCTGGACCAGCCCGTCGGCGGAACCGAACGTGACCAGCTCTGAAAAGGAAGACTGCTATGACGCAACGCGCCAAGACCGTCCGCGAGTCGGGGCTACGCTCATGAGCGAGGCCTCCGCGGCCGTCGGGACGAAGCCGCCCTCGCTGTTCCGGCAGCGGAACTTCGCGCTGCTGTTCACCGGCCAGACGGCTTCGCTGTTCGGCACCCAGATCACGTACATCGCGGTGCCGCTGACCGCCGTCCTGCTGCTCCATGCGACGCCGATGCAGGCCGGGGTGCTCGGCGCCCTCGACATGCTGCCGTTCCTGCTGTTCGGCCTCTTCGTCGGTGTGTGGCTGGACCGCCGGCCACGTCGCCCCGCGATGATGGCCGCCGACGTCGTGCGCGCCGTGGCCCTGGCCTGGATCCCCGTCGCGCAGGCACTCGGGGTGCTGGACATGGGCCAGCTGTTCGTCGTGGTCTTCGTCGTCGGCACGATGACCGTCTTCTTCGACCTCGCCTACCAGTCGTACCTGCCCGGTCTGATCGGCCGGGAGCGGCTCCCCGAGGCGAACGGCAAGTTCCAGCTCTCGGACACGTCGGCGCAGGTCGCCGGGCCGGGAGCGGCGGGCGTGCTGGTCAGCGCAGTCGGGGCGCCGGCGGCGATCGTGGTGGACGCGGTGAGCTACGTGCTGTCCTTCGTCACGGTGGCGGGACTCCCGGCCGACAAGGCGCCGGAACCGCAGCCCGG
Source organism: Streptomyces sp. NPDC020362 (assembly GCF_040642095.1). Classification (NCBI taxonomy): domain Bacteria; kingdom Bacillati; phylum Actinomycetota; class Actinomycetes; order Kitasatosporales; family Streptomycetaceae; genus Streptomyces; species Streptomyces sp. NPDC020362. The sequence continues at coordinate 8,023 of NZ_JBFAET010000194.1, read as the reverse complement.
TGCACAGTCCCTCTCGGTCCGCGCCTCGATCCGCGAGGGGTTCGCCGTGATCGGGCAGCACCCGATGCTGCGCTGGCCCACCACGGCCGCGGTGATCGTCAACGTGTTCTCCGGCGCCCTGACGTCGGTGTTCTTTCTCTATCTGGTCCATGTGGGCATGGGCGCGGCGCAGGTCGGCCTGATCGTCGCGGTCGGCAGCGTGGGCGCACTGCTCGGCGCTCTCCTCACCGACCGGCTGACCGGACGGTTCGGCGTCGGCCCGATGCTGATCCTGGCGATGGCACTGCCCGTGGTGGGCTACCTCGCGCTGGCGGCCGTGACCGGCCATTCGCCCGTGTCGGTCGCCACCGTGGCGGCCGCCTCCTTCGTCGTCCAGTTCGGCATACCCGCCTTCAACGTGAACGTGGTCAGCTTCCGGCAGGTCTTCACCCCGGACGAACTGCTCGGGCGGGTCACTGCCACGGCGCGCACCGGCATCGTGGGGGCGTTCGCGATCGGCTCGCTGCTCGGCGGTGCGCTCGCGACCGCGGCCGGGCTGCGGACGACTGTCCTGGTGGCCGCGGGTGGGACGCTCATGGCCGCCATGGTCCTGCTGTTCTCGCCGGTGCGCGCGGTGCGCCGTCTCTACGAGCCCGACGCCGACGCCGATTCGGATTCCGGGCCGGTCTCCGACGTGGCCATTCAGGAGCAGACATCATGACAGCGACACCCCGAGGGGCCGGACGATGACGACCACCGAGACCTGGCAGGAAGAGGGCTACCAGCTCGCTCCGCAACAACTCGCCCGGTCGAGTGAGGGCGGGAGCACGGCGGTCCGCACCGTCCGCACCGCCGCGCGGATCGCGGTGCCGGATCTGGAGACCCGGATCACGGCGGCAGTCGCGGAGCACGAGATCCTCCGCACGCGGTACACCCAACCCGGGGGGCTGCGCACGCTCGTCCAGGTCGTGGATCCGGCAGGTCCGGTCGCGATCGACGGGTCGGGGACCGGACGCACCGTGTTCCGGGCCGGCGCGCTGACCGTCGAGCACGAACTCGGTCCGGACGGCACGCGATTGGTCCTCACCCTGCCGCGGCTGAGCGTCGACGATGCTTCCTGGAGCCGGCTTGTCGGCCTTCTGCTCGAGGACGCGGTCGTCGACGGCGCCCCGGACGAGGGGGCGGAGCTGCAGTACGCCGATGTCGCCGCCTGGCTCGGCGAAGTCCTGGAGCAGTCGGCGCGGTCGGCGTCCGGCGAGCCGGCGCGGCGGTCGTCGTCGGCACTGCCCTTCCTCAAGCCCGTCGGCCCCGGGGACGCGGCCGTCGAGCCGGTGAGCGCCTCGACCGTCGTCGAGGGGCCGGCGCTGGAACAGCTGGACGAACTCGCCGCGCGGTGCGGCGTGAGCGAAGCGGCGGTGCTGCTGGCGCTCTGGCGCGCGCTGTACGGCCGCTACTGCCGCGACGCCGACGACCAGGTGGTGGTGCTGTCCGACGGCCGGTTCACGGAGGGTCTGGAGAGCGTGCTCGGCCTGTTGGAGCGTCCGGTACCGGTGCGGCTGGAGCTTGCTGCGGACGCCCCGGTCGCCGACGCGCTGCGGGCGTCGCAGGACGCGCTCCGCTCCGTGGCGGAGATCGAGAACCACGTCGACCCGGGGACCGTGGCGTCCGCGAACCGCGCGCCGGACGGCGGTCCGCTCTCGTACCGCCACCGCGAGGACCGGTGGGCAGAGGAGCTCTCGGCCGGGACATCAGTGCACGAAGCCCATGGTCCGCTGCACCTCGACTGCGTCCGCGGGCCGCGGAGTCTGCGCCTGACCTTCGTCGGTACCGCCGGCCGCATCGCCCAGGCCGATCTGGACCTCGTCGCGGAGGCCTTCGGACATCAGCTGGCCGATGTGCTGTCCGGCGGCGCGGAGCGCGCCGTCGGCGGCCTGCGGCTCACCGCGACGAACGCGCCGGACAGGGGTGCCGAGCCGCCCGCGCGGCATGCCCCGGTGCTCGACCGCTTCCTCGCGCAGGCGGACCGCACGCCCGCGCGACCCGCGCTGCGCTGCGGCGAGACCGTCGTGTCCTACCGGGACGCGGCGCTGCGCGCGGACGCGGTGGCACACCTGCTGCGTGAGCACGGCGTGCGGGCCGGGCAGCGGGTCGCGCTGCTCGCCCCGGCCTCGGCGGAGACGATCGTCGCGATGCTCGGAGTCTGGCTCGCGGGCGCGGCGTTCGTCCCCGTCGACCCCGCGTGGCCGCGGCAGCGGATCGAGACGATCCTGCGGGAAGCCGACCCCGTACTGCTGCTCACACCCGACCCGACGGCCGACTACGGGACCTCCGTCCCCAGTGTTTCCACGGCCGACGCGGTCGTCGACTCCGGGCGTCCGGTGCCGGGCGGCGCCGAGGCGGCGGGCGCGGCCTACGTGATCTTCACCTCGGGCACCTCCGGCGTACCGAAGGGCGTGGTCATCGGGCACGAGCAGGTGGCGCACTACGCGGCGGCCATCGGCGAAACGCTCGGCCTGTCCGAGGGCGCCGAGTTCGCGGCGGTCTCCAGCCTCGCCGCGGACCTCGCCTACACGGCGGTCTTCCCGGCCCTGGCGAGCGGCGGATGCGTCCAGCTCATCCCCGCCGAGACCGCCACGAGCCCCGCCGCTCTCACCGAGTGGTTCCGGGCGAATCCCGCGGCCGCGATGAAGCTGGTCCCCTCGCACCTGACGGCGTTGCTGGCCGAGGCGGCCGATCCGCTCGCGCTGCTCCCGGGCGAAGCACTCGTGCTCGGCGGGGAGCTGCTGCCGCGTGCGCTGTACGAGCGGTTGCGGGAGATCGCGCCGGCGCTGCGTGTGTACAACCACTACGGCCCGACCGAGACGACGGTGGGCGCCTCGTGCGTCGCGCTGGACGACGCGGTCGACGAACGCTGCTCGTCGATCCCGGTGGGCGGCGGCCTGGGGGCGAACGTCCTGACGGTGGTCGACGCGGCGGGCGCCGCGTTGCCGCCCTGGTGCCCCGGGGAGGTGGTGATCAGCGGGCCCGGCGTGGGCCTCGGCTATCTGGCGCAGCTGCGCGAAGGGCTGCCGGGCTTCGGCGACGCCGCGGGCGGCTACCGGACCGGCGACCTCGGGCGCCTCGTGCCCGGCGTCGGCGTCGAGATCCTCGGCCGGATCGACGATCAGGTGAAGCTGCGGGGATACCGCGTCCAGGTCGGCGAGATCGAGGCGCTGCTGGCCGGGCAGCCCGGCGTCGGCGCCGTGGCCGTCGTGGCGCGTGCGGACGACAGCGGCCTGGTGACGCACCTCGACGCCTACCTCGTCGGCGCCGCCGGGGCGCCGGCTCCGTCGATCGAGCAGGTGCGGGCGGCTGCCGGCGACTGGCTCCCGGCCGCCCTGGTGCCGACCGGGTGGCAGGTGCTGGAGCGGCTTCCGCTGACCGGCAACGGCAAGCTCGACCGCCGGGCCCTCGCTCCGATCGAGCCGCCGAAAGCCCGGACCGGCCGACCGCGCGACTCGGTGGAACAGCGCCTGCTGGCGATCTGGTCCTCGATCCTCGACCAGGACGTCACATCCCCGGACGCCGACTTCTTCGAGCTCGGCGGGCAGTCGCTGCGCGCGATCAAGCTCATGGCCCAGATCAACAACGCCTTCGGCTGTCGCCTGCCGATGTCCGCAGTGTTCAGCGCCCGGACCGTCGAGGCGATGGCCGCGCTGGTACGCAAGAGCGACGTCCAGGACTCGATCCTGGTCCCGCTGCGCGCCGCCCATGAACCGGAGGGCGGGGCACCGGTCTTCTGCGTCCACCCGGGCGGTGGCAACACACTGAGTTACTGGGAGCTGGCCCGTGTGCTGCCGGCGGACCGGTCGGTCTTCGGTGTCGAAGCCTGGGGTCTGCACGGCAGGCCGCCGCAGCAGGACTTCGCCGCCATGGCCGAGGAGTACGCGGCGACCATCGCGGCCGTCGGTGATGCCGCGCCGGTGATCATCGGCTGGTGCTTCGGCGGGGTCATGGCCTACGCCACGGCCCAGGCGCTGCGCCGCCTCGGGCGCGAGGTGGCCCAGCTGATCATCGTCAACTGCGGCGTCCCCGACGTGGACGGCGCCCTGGCGAAGCAGCCCGACGACCATCTCATGCGCCGCTTCGCCTTCCACTACCAACTGGACCTGCCGACGGGGGAATTCGGCTATCCGGAACTGCTCAACGCCCTGCAGAGCGTCGGGCGACTTCCCCCGGACTCCGGCGAGGCGGAGCTGCGGAGCCTGCTGGACGTCTACATGACCAACATGACCGCCCTGGACCGCTTCTTCGTGCAGCAGCGCACCACACTCGACCGCCCCGACTTCCCGGTGCTGCTGGTGCGTGCCGAGCCCGCCGACGAGCCGCTGGATCCGGACCGTACGTGGGGCTGGGGATCGGTGGTCGGTCCGGAACTCGGCTTCGCCTCGGTGGCGACGACCCACCACGGCATCATGCGGCAGCCCGCGGTCGCCGAACTCGCCGAGCTGATCGGGCGGGAGCTCAAGGCATGACACACAGGACCACTGGGGTCGCCGCAGAGGAAAAGAGGACGCAGAACATGAACGAAGCGATGTCCGCGGCACCGGGACCGCGCTCCCTCAAGGGCGCGACCCGGCGGGCGGTGCAGGTCTCCGGCGGGGATCCGGTGACCATCGGTTTCCTGCCGGAAGCACCGTCGGCACCCGCTCTGATCACGCCCGCCGGCCCCGGCGTCGACCTGCCCGGCTGGCTGCGCTCGAACCGGGAGGACCTCGAAGCCCGGCTGCTGCGGCACGGCGCGGTCCTGCTCCGAGGGTTCCACGCCGGTTCGGTGGAGAAGTTCGAACAGGCCGCCTCGGCCCTCTGCGGCACCCTCTACCGCGAGTACGGGGACCTTCCCCGAGAGGGCGAATCGGACCGGGTGTACAAGTCGACACCGTATCCGGAAGACCTCTCGATCCTGTTCCACAACGAGAGTTCGCATCTGCCGCAGTGGCCGATGCGCCAGTTCTTCTCCTGCATCGTGGCCCCGCACTCCGGAGGCCAGACGCCGATCGTCGACTGCCGGACGGTCCTCGCCCGCATGCGTCCGGAACTGGCCGAGCTCTTCGCGGCCAAGAAGCTCCGTTATGTCCGCAACTTCATCGACGGCGTCGACGTCAGCTGGGCACGCTTCTACGGCACCGACGATCCCGCCGAGGTCGAACGCAAGTGCGCCGCGGAGGGAACCGGCTTCGAGTGGATGCCGGACGGCAGCCTGCGCACCTCGCGGGAGGCCGAGGCGGTTCTGCGCCACCCGGTGACCGGCGAGGCCGTGTTCTTCAACCAGCTGGCGCTGCACCACCCGTCGGCGCTGGACCCGGAGACGCGCTCCTCGCTGCTCGCGTTCGGCGGCGAGCAGAGTATGCCGCGCAACGTCTTCTGGGGCGACGGTACCGTCATCGACGACGCCGTCGTGGCCGAGGTCCGCGACCTGATGGACCGCGAATCGGTCGCGTTCTCCTGGCAGGAGGGTGACGTCCTCGTCATCGACAACATGCTGGTCGCGCACTCGCGCAGTCCCTTCACCGGGCCGCGGAAGATCGTGGTCGCGCTCGGCGACATGACCGGCGGGCCCGAGCCCGCGGTCTGAGGCCTCACCTGCGTGGACCGGCGCCACGGCCGCAGGGAGGAGCGGGCAGTGGGGCTTTCTCGGCGAAATGGTCTTCTCGAAGCGGTGTGATCCGGGTGTGTCCGGACGGACCGGAGTCGAGTTCGTCGCCCGCCTGCTCCTCCCCGCGCATGGCAGAGGGTTTCGGACGCCGCGAGGCTCACGCGGGCCGGGCTCGTTCAGCCAGGCCGTGCCGGTGCCACCAGCAGGGCTGCCGGGCACGGCACGCCTGGTGCCGGACGGCACCTCGCGGCGGGGGCATCGGCATCCGGCGAGCGCTCGAGCACGTCACGCTCGGCCCCGGGCGGATCGGCGACATCGCCCGCGCCGCCCCCGTATCGCTGCAAGTGCACCCGCGTCCAGCAGCCCGTGAGGGAGTGCCGACCGGGGGAGCACACGGCCGAGCCGGTCGGGATCGCTGTTGAAGGACGCGAAATGCGGTCCGAAGAAATACTGTTGAAGGAGTGACTTTTCATGTCCAAGCCCGATGTGTCGAAGCTTCTCACGAAACATGCCGCCGAGCGGGCCAAGAGGCTCCGGCCGGATGGCAGCGATCAATACCTGCGGCTCAGCGGCGATTTCGCGCACATGATCGAGGACCCGTTCACCGATCGCATGGAGCGCGAGCCGTACCGTGACCACGTCACGGTCGCGTTCGTCGGCGGGGGTTTCGCCGGCCTGATGACCGGCGCGTATCTGAAGGAGGCGGGGGTCGCCGACGTCAGGATCGTCGAGACCGGAGGCGACTTCGGGGGAACGTGGTACTGGAACAGGTACCCGGGTGTTCAGTGCGACGTCGCGTCCCTGATCTACCTGCCGTTGCTGGAGGAGACCGGGTATGTGCCCACGGAGTGGTACGCGCACGGTCCGGAGATCCTCGAGCACTGCCAGCGCATCGGCAAGCAGTACGGGCTGTACGAGAACGCGCTGTTCCACACCCGGGTGACCGGCCTGGAGTGGGACGAGACCACTCGGCTGTGGACGGTGCGGACCGACCGCGGCGACGAGTTCACCGCGCAGTTCGTGAGCTGGGGACTCGGCCACCTGTCCGTGCCGAAGCTGCCCGGCATCCCCGGCATCGAGACCTTCGCCGGCCACGCCTTCCACGCCAGCCGGTGGGACTACGCCTACACCGGCGACCCGGAGGGCGGACCGCTGGACAAGCTGCGTGACAAGCGCGTGGCGATCATCGGCACCGGGGCCACCGCGGTGCAGGCCGTTCCTCACCTGGCAACCGCATGTCAGGAACTGTTCGTCTTCCAGCGCACCCCTTCTGTGGTCGACGTCCGCAACAACCGGCCGATCGACCCGGAGTGGTTCGCTCGGACCGCCACGCCGGGATGGCAGCAGCGCTGGCTGGAGAACTACGCGGCCAACATGACCGCGGCCGAGCAACCGGCCGAGGATCTGGTCAACGACAGCTGGACCGCCCTGGCCAAGGTGATGCGCAGCGCCGGACAGGCGCCGATACCGGACTCGGACACGGCCGAGGCGTTGAGCGGCAGGCTCTACGCGGATGAGGTGTACGTGGATCTCGTGAAGATGAGCGAGATCCACGCCCGGGTGGACGAGACGGTCGAGGACCCGCGGACGGCGGAGCTCCTCAAGCCCTGGTACCACATTCCGTGCAAGCGCATCACCTTCCACGACGCATACCTGGACGCCTTCAACGCGCCGACGGTGCATCTGGTCGACACGGACGGCAAGGGGCCCGAGCGGATCACGCCGCGAGGCGTCGTGGTGGACGGCGTCGAGTACGAGGTGGACTGCATCATCTACGCGTCGGGGTTCGAGGTCGGCACCGCGCCTACGTGGCGTGCCGGATTCGACGCCGTCGGCAGGGACGGCAAGCGGCTGTCGGAGCACTGGGCCAATGGCATGCGCACCATGCACGGCATCCACGTGAACGGGTTCCCGAACGCCTTCCTGGTCCAGCCCTTCACCGGGGGGACGAGGTTCTCCAACCTCTCGCACAACCTGTCGGAGGCGGCAAGGACCGTCGCGGCCGTCGTTGCGCACGCGGTCGGCGAAGGGGCCGACGTCGTCGAGGTCACCCGGCAGGCGGAGGACGCCTGGATGGACCATGTGGCCGTCGATCCGGAATGGAGCTTGTTCCTGGCCACCGACTGCACGCCCGGCTACCTCAACAACGAGGGAAAGGATCTCGGTCCGTACTCTCTCTTCGACGAATTCGACGGTGCCGATGCCCTGGGGTTCTTCCGGCTGCTGCAGCAGTGGCGTGAGGCCCGAGATTTTGCGGGCCTGGAGTTCGACCACTCCGGGGAGTGAGGCCTCCACTCCGGCGGACGGATGAGTTCTGATCAGGGGGTTGTCGGCGTCGGCCGCCGCGTCACCGGGCCCGACCTCGGGAGTGTGCGCGAGGACCTCCTGGTCCTGTGTCGGCGCGCGCGG
>NZ_JBFAET010000193.1:0-17026 GCF_040642095.1 Streptomyces sp. NPDC020362 | reverse complement strand
TCGGCGACCTTGAAGTCCTGCCGGTTGTCGACAGTCGTCATTGCGAACTGCTCCTCGGGATCGGGTCGAGGTGGGTACGGCTGGTCTGCGCGGCGTGGTGAGTGTCCGAGTGCCGCCTTGAGCGCCTCTGGACCGGGTGCGGACCGGAGCGCGCGTCCGCGTCGTCCGGACCGGCGTGCGCGTCCGAACCGTCCGAATCGGCGTACGCGTCCGCGCCTCCCGGACGGGGGCGATGCTGTCCTCAGCCTTGCGTCCGGTGATGGGCGACGAGTTTCTCCAGGAGAGGGACCGTGTCGCCGGGGCTCGGCATCGCCAGCCAGTCGGCGTGCACGCGCCGGGCGCCCTCCCGGAAGGACGGCTCCGTCAGCAGCCGCAGGAGCTGGGCGCGCATCTCCTCGGCCGACAGGTGCCCCGGGTGCACATTGAGGCCTGCTCCGTGACGCATCACGTACTCGGCGTTGGGGGCGTACGCGATCCCCCGGTCGTCCACCACGGCCAGCTGCGGCACGCGGTACGCCACCGCGGCCGCGGTGGTGCCGATGCCGCCGTGGTGAACGATCACCGAGCAGCTCGGGAGCAGCAGGTCGAGCGGGAGGTAGTCGACGGTGCGTACGTTGTCCGGAAGCCGCTGCCCGACCAGTTGGGAGGCGTCGAGCGTGGCGACCACCTCGATGTCGAGGCCGTCCACCATGTCGAGCAGCGCCGGGATCATCACCCTGTCGTTGTCGAACATCCGCTGGGTGACTCCGAGGGACAGGGCGACCCGCGGGCGGGCGGGCGCGGACCGCAGCCAGTCGGGGACCTCGGCGGCGCCCGTGTAGGGGATGCGCCGGAAGGGCACGGTGCGGGCCCGGCTCGGCAGCCGCATGTCCGCGGGGTTCGGGTCCAGCGTGAACTGGCCGAGCACCAGCTCGTCGTCGACCTCGACACCGTGGCGTTCGGCGGCCGGCCGCACGATCTCGGTGACCGGGTGGTCGAGGCCCGCGGCATCGAGGTCGTCGCGGTGCAGGCTGCTGCGGTGGTCCGCCCAGCCCAGGAAGTCGCCGCCCCACAACACCCGGCCCTGGGCCGCGCCGCAGGCCCGCGCGGCGACCGCGGCACCCGGCCAGTTCGGGTCCCACAGGACCAGGTCCGGCTGCCAGTCCCGGGCCACGGCCACCAGGTCGTCCACTCCGCCCCACCCTGAGGTACCGCCGGCATCGGCCGGGTGGAAGATCCGCGAGGACGCCAGGGTGTAGGTGCTGAGCGTGGCCCAGACATCGGCTTCGTGGGCGGGGTCGACGGCCAGCGCCTTCGCGAGCCGTTCGCGGTGGTCCTCGCAGAGCATGAAGTCGCCGACCGCGGTGGGGGAGGGAATGGTCTGCGGGGTGCCGAGCGGAACGGCGTTCAGCCCCGCCCCCGTGATGGCCGGGGTCAGAGAGGGGTGCGACGCGATCCGGACTTCGTGCCCGGCGCCCTGCAGGGCGTAGGCCAACGGGAGTGTCGGGTACAGATGTGAGGTCAGGGGCCACACAACGATCAAGACGCGCATGGGTTTGTCCTCCACGGGCCGGGACTGGTCCGATGCCGAATGACAGGGACCGGCCTCCGGGCGGGAGACCGGTCATGACGATGCGGCGGCAGGCTCACACGCGAGGGTCGAGGGCGGCTCGAGGCCGCGTACCGGCAGGTGGCGGGCTGCCCCGCCCCGCCGCATAGCCGTTCCTGAGCGGCAGTCGAGCAGCGTCTCCTACCTTTCGGCCATGACGACAAGCGAAGCAGAAGCGACGCCGGCGTCCGCTCTCCAGGACGCTCCGTCCCAGACGGAGTTCATCGCAGATCTCACCGGAGCCGACCCGGAGTTCACCGCCGACCCCTACCCCTATTTCGCGAAGCTGCGCGCGCTCGGCCCCGTGCACCGTGTCCGGGTCATGGACGGCAGGCTCGGCTGGCTGATCGTGGGGCCGAGCGAAGCGCGGGCCGCCCTGAAGGACGCCCGGTTCAGCACCGACGCGCGCTACCTCAAGGCGTGGCCGGACATGGGCCGCAGCGCCATCGGCACCAACATGCTGCAGGCCGATCCGCCCGACCACACCCGGCTGCGCAAGCTGGTGTCCAAGGAGTTCACCCCGCGCCGCATCGAGGCGCTGCGGCCACGGATCCAGGAGATCACCGACGAACTCCTCGACGCCGTGCTGCCGCTCGGGCGTGCGGACCTGGTGTCGTCCTTCAGCCTGCAGCTGCCGCTGTCCGTGATCTGCGAGCTGTTCGGCGTGCCGGAGAAGGACCGGGACGACTTCCACCGCTGGTCGAGCGAGATGTCCGCGCCCCCGACCCAGGAAGCGGGCCAGGCGGCCGGGGAGGCCATGGCCGGCTACCTCGGGGCCCTCATCGCCGGCAAGCGCGCCACCGACGGAGGGGATCTGCTGAGCGATCTGGTGCGTACGACCGACGCCGGTGACCGGCTGTCGGACGAGGAACTCTTCGGCATGGCCTTCCTGCTGCTCGTGGCCGGACACGAGACCACGAACAATCTCATCGCCAGCGCGGTCGCCGCCCTGCTGCAACACCCCGAGCAGCTGGCCGCGCTGCGGGCCGACTGGTCGCTCCTCGACGGGGCGATCGAGGAGACGATGCGCTACGAGGGGCCGGTGGAGGTCTCGGCCTTCCGCTACACCACCGAACCCGTCGTCATCGGGGGCACCGAGATACCGGCCGGCGAGGTGGTCATGGCCGGGCTCGCCTCCGCCTCGCGTGATCCGGAGCGGTTCACCGAGCCTGAGCGTTTCAACATCCTGCGGGATCCGCGCGAGAGTCGCGGGCACATCGGATTCGGTCACGGCATCCATGCCTGCATCGGTGCTCCGCTGGCCAAGCTGGAAGCGGGCATCGCGCTGCGTACCCTCCTGGACCGCTGCCCCGATCTGGCTCTCGCCGTCGACCCGGCACAGCTCGTCTGGCGTCCGCCGACCCTCTTCCTGCGCAGCCTCGAGCGGCTGCCCGTCCGATTCGGCACGACTGACTGAGCACCGCAATTTCGGGACGGCCGACCGGACACCGCTTCACACGGCCGGCCGAGCACGCTTCGGCACGGCTGACCGTGCACCGGTTCGGCACGGCGGAACCCTGCACCGCGAACGGCGCCCCGGTCCCCACCGGTAGGAAGGGGCCGGGGCGCCGTCGCGCGGGGCTGGGCGTCGCCGGTGGAGCCGTCTGCGGGCCGGTTCGCGTCAAGCAGCGGGTCCCGCGCCGCCGACGCGGACCGGGAGCACGGTCAGACCGCGCATCATGACGCTGGGATGCCACACGAGTGCGGCCGGATCGACGTCGAGGGCCAGATCCGGGCAGCGCTCCAGGAGGGCGCGCACCGCGGCCTTGGCCTCGAGCCGGGCGAGCGGGGCGCCGAAGCACGTGTGGATGCCGTGCCCGAAGGCCAGATGGCCGCCGGCGTCACGGCGGATGTCGAACCGGTCGGCGTGCGGGAAGCGTTCCGGGTCCTGGTTGGCCGGTGTGTTGCCGATCAGCACCAGTTCGCCGCCGCCGGGAATGAGAACGCCGCCGATGTCCACCGGAGCCGTGGTGAACCGGTGCAGCGACGTCCCGGTCGGCCCGCTGTAGCGCAGCATCTCCTCGACCGCGCCGTCCAGCAGCGAGAAGTCGGCGCGCAGGGCGGCGAGCTGGTCGGGATGGAGCAGCAGCGCGAGGATGCCGTTCGCGATGAGCCCCGTGGTGGTCTCCTGCCCGGCGACGAGCAACAGGACCGCCATGCCCACCAGTTCGTCGGTAGACAGCGCGTCCTGGTCGTCGCCGCTCGTGCGGACCAGCGCACTGAGCAGGTCGTCGCCGGGCCGCTGTCGCTTCTCTTCGAGGAGCGCGGTCAGATAGCCCATGAGCTCGCCCATGGCGGTCTGCGCGCCTCCGTCGCCGAGGCGCTTGGTGACCTCGGTGGACCAGGCATGGAACTTCTCGCGGTCGTCGAACGGCACCCCGAGCAGTTCGCAGATGACCGCGGCGGGCAGGGGATAGGCGAAGTCGGTGACCAGATCGGCGGTCCCGTCGGGGCGGGCCAGCATCGCGTCGATCAGTTCGTGGGTGATCTCCTCCACCCGGCCCTCGAGCGCGCGGATGCGGCGCGGAGTGAACTCCCGTACCACCAGCTTGCGAAGCCGGGTGTGACGGGGCGGGTCGGACATGAGCATGTTGGGCGCATCGGCGACCAGATCGGTCAGGTCCGCGTCCTTCGCGTTGCGCATGTTGTTGGAGAGGCGCGGATCGCAGAGTGCCGCTCGCGCGGCTTCGTATCCGACCACCAGCCAGGCGGTGAAGCCCTCCGGCAGCAGCACCCGGTGCACCGGCCCCCGTGCACGCAGCTCGGCGTAGACGGGGTGCGGATCACGGGCGAAGTCCTCGCCGAGTGCTGCCAGATCGATGACGTCCTCTTCGCTCATTGCGCAACCCTCCACGCTGGTTTCCTCTGGTGCTCGGACGGTATGGGGTGCCGCTGGAGGTCCAGTGGGCCCGGAGTCAAGCCGAGAGGCGGGGCACGTCCGTTCGACGGGTGGACTGTTCCGTCTCGCGGGCGATGTAGGACAGCGGCTGGCCTACCGCGCCCTAGCGTGGTCGCAGTTCCGCACACACGGTATGCAAGGAGGAACGGTATGACCGTCAAGGCGATCCCCGAGGGCTACTCCACAGTGACGCCCTGGATCATTTCGGCCGATGCCGCCCGGCTCATCGATTTCCTGAAGGAGGCGTTCGGCGCCGAGGAACTGGGCCGCATGGTGGGAGCCGGCGGACGTGTCGAGCACGCCGAGGTACGTATCGGGGACGCCGTGGTGATGATGTTCGACCGGCACTCGGCGGACTGGCCGCCGACCCCCGCGTTCCTTCGCCTCTTCGTCGAGGACGCCGACGCCGTGCACGAGCGGGCCGTCGCTGCGGGCGCCACCTCCGTGACCGAGGTGACCGAGCTGTTCTTCGGGGACCGGGTCGGCCGGGTGCGCGACCCGCTGGGCAACCTGTGGTGGATCCAGACGCACATCGAGGACGTCAGCCCCGAGGAACAGCAACGGCGGCTCGTCAAGCCGGAGTTCGTCGAGGCGATGGAGTACGTCCAGAACGCCGAGTTCTTCCCGAAGGCGGCCGGCGAGGGCGGTGACTGACCCGGGCCGTACGCACATCGCCCTGCCCCTCGGCCTGAGGGCCGCGGGCAGGGCCGAGGAGCGGTCAGGCGACGACGGCTTCGACGACGGACATCAGGCCCGGGGTCGGCAGGATCCGCTCGATCCTGAACCCGCCCTTGCCGAGGATCTCCTCGAATTCGCCCTGGGTGCGTTCCTTGCCGTCGTGGATGACCATCATCATCGCGTCGATGGTCTTGCTCGCGTGAGGCTCGTTGCCCGGGGGGATGACCGGGTCGATGACCAGGAGTCGGCTGTCCTCGCGCATCCCCTGCCGCACGGACTTCAGGATCCGCAGGCAGTCCTCGTCGCTCCAGTCGTGCAGCACCGACTTCAGGAAGTAGTAGTCGTAGCCGGCCGGCACCCGCTCGAAGAAGTTCCCGGCCTCGGTGCTCCAGCGGCCGGACAGCTCGGGCACGTCGAGGCGGTGCTCCGCCAGGACCGACTCCTGGTCGTACAGCGTTCCGGTGATCTCGGGGTTGGCCGCGAGCAGCCCACGCAGCAGGTCGCCCCTGCCACCGCCGATGTCGATCACCTTGGCGCCCGCCGGGAACGTGTAGCTCACGGCGATCTGGTCGATCCACTGCCGCGAGAAACCGGCGGTCCCGGAGTTGAACAGGGTGCAGAGTTCCGGGACCGTCTGCAGGTACGGGAAGAACTGCGCCCCGTACATGTCGTCGAAGACGGTGTGCCCGGTGCGTACGGTCTCGTGCAGCTTGCCCATCGGCTTCCAGTACAGCTCCTCGTTGCCCAGCATCAGGAAGCTGTCGTGCAGGGAGGCGGGCACGCCGGGGCGCAGGAGGTTGGCCAGCGGGGTCAGGTGGAACCGTCCCTGCCCGTCCTCGCGGAAGACCTCCCGGGTCGCCAGATACCGCAGGATGCGGTGCAGATGGGGACCGTTGACCCCGGTCAGCCCGGCCAGCTCGGCGGGGGAGCGGGGACCGTCGACGAGATGATCGGCGACGCCGAAGCGGGTCACCGTGTAGAGGCAGGCGGAGTAGAGGTAGCCGTTCATGTGCTCCGAGAGCGTTGCACTCAGTTCATTCACGTCGGGCTGAGCGGAAGTCATCGTTGTGCCTCCAGAGTTGAGGGTGGGAATGGGCCCGTCGGCGGGCACGGCACCACCTTGACCGCGCCCGCATGAGCCGCGGGACAGAGCTGCTCGCGCACCGCCTGAGACGGGGAGCAGGCCGCGGGACCGGGCGGCGCGCGGTCAGCGGCGCGTGCCGCGCGCCCGGACCTCGGCCTGGTCGAGGAGGTGGTCCTCGGCGTCGTAGACATGGGAGCTTCCGGTGCTGGTGAACGTGTCACCGTCCTGGACGACGTGCTGCTCGATGTCCACCCACCCGGTGTACCTGCCGTCCTCCTCGAAGACGAGCTCCGCGATCCGGAAGCTGAACCGGTTCTCGCCGGTCGCGGTCCAACTGCCCGCGCCCACGCACCCGGGACGCGGACCGCGCAGGAGCAGAGCCCTGCCGTTCGGGGCGAAGCGCAGGGTGCTGGCGTACGTCCCCCTCTCCAGGAACAGCTCCTCCTGCCAGGTGCCGACCGGTGACCCGGTCGTCGGCTCGGAGCCGGTGGCCGTCTGACTCATCTCATCTCTCCTCGCTCCGTGTGCCGCACAGGCCCGCCACTGTTGGCCGGGCGGCTCGACAGACACTCGAGCCGCGGTCTTGCGGGCGGGAGGACAACGGCTCCCCTGACACGGGGTCCCGCCTGCCGCCCGAACGCGAAGGAGCCGTCTTGGCCACTGTCCGACTTCCGGTCCCGGTCCGCATCGGCGTCCTGGGCTGCGCCGACATCGCCCGTCGCCGGATGCTGCCCGCCTTCGCGGCAGAGCCCGGCACCCGCATCGCGGCGGTGGCGAGCCGCAGTGCCGCCCGAGCCGAAGGCACCGCCCGTACGTACGGATGCCGTGCCGTGCACGGGTACGACGCACTGCTGCGCAGCGACGAGGTCGACGCGGTCTACATTCCGCTGCCCGCTGCCCTGCACGCGCAGTGGACCGAGCAGGCCCTGCGGGCCGGGAAGCACGTGCTGGCCGAGAAGCCGCTTGCGGACGAGCCGGAACAGGTGGACCGGCTGTTCCGGCTCGCGGCCGAGCGGCAACTGGCCCTGATGGAGAACGTGATGTTCCCCCACCACAGCCAGCACGCCGTGGTCAAGGACCTCGTCGACGGCGGAGCGATCGGCGAACTCCGCGGACTCCAGGCCGTGTTCGCAGTTCCGCCGCTGCCGCACGACAACATCCGCTACCGGCCCGAACTGGGCGGCGGGGCGTTGCGGGACACCGGTGTCTACCCGGTCAGGGCGGCGGTCCACTTCCTCGGGCCCGGACTGCGCGTGGTGGGCGCGACCTCGGCCAGGAGCCGAGGACACCGTGTGGACACGGCCGGGGCCGCACTGCTGTGCACCCCGGGCGGGGTCACCGCCCAGCTGTCCTTCGGCCTCGACCACGCCTACCGCAGCAGTTACGAGCTGTGGGGCAGCACGGGACGTATCACCGTCGACCGTGCCTTCACCCCGCCGCCGGACCACGCCCCCCTCATCCGTCTCGAGAGCGCGGCCGGCGTCCGGCAGGTCGAGGCGGAACCCGACGACCAAGTGGCCAATACCGTACGGCGGTTCTGCGAGGCGGCAAGGTCCGGAACGGCTCCCGCGGGCGCCGTGCGTGAGCAGGCGCGGCTCCTCGACGCCGTCCGCCGACTGCAGCACGCCTCGACCGGCCGTTGAGGCGGCTCCTCCAAGGTGGCTGCGACAGAGCAAGGTCAGTGCCATCAAAGGGGACGAGGCGATGACGGACACGGCAAGCGAGCTGGAACCGCCGATGCAGGCGGGAATTCCGCCCGAGGCAGCCCTGATGCCGCTGCTGATGGGCGGGTTCGTCACTCAGTCCATCAGCGTGGTGGCACGTCTGGGCGTGGCGGATGTGCTGGCCGCAGGGCCCCTGCCGGTGGACGAGATCGCCGCCGAGGTCGGGGCGCACGCACCCAGCCTGTACCGGGTGCTGCGGGTGGTCGGGGACTTCGGTGTCCTGACCGAACTGCCCGGCCACCGCTTCGCGCTCACCCCGCAGGGCGAGCTGCTGCGCAGCGACCGCTCCCCCTCACTGCGGGGGCTCGCGACACACTTCGGCTCGCACTTCCACCGCGCGGCCTGGAGCCATCTCTACGAGAGCGTGCGCTCCGGCGTGCCCGCCTTCGACCTGGCCCACGGCGAGCCGCAGTTCGACTACTACCGCACCCATCCCGAGGAGGCCGCCGTCTTCGACGGCGCGATGACCTCGGTCGCCTCCGCCATCTACGCCACCCTCGAGGCGTACGACTTCGGCAGGTTCGGCACGGTCGCCGACATCGGCGGCGGCAACGGCGCGTACCTGGCCGGAATCCTGTCCTCGTACCCGCACCTGCGCGGCATCCTGCTCGACCTGCCGGACGTGGTCGGCCGTTCGGCCCCGGTCCTGACGGACGCAGGCGTGGCGGACCGCTGCGAGGTGGTCGGCGGCTCCTTCTTCGAGGACGTCCCCGTGGGGGCCGACGCCTACGTCCTGACGGCCGTCATCCACGACTGGGACGACGACCGCTCGGTGGAGATCCTGCGCAACGTACGGGCGGCGATGCCCGAGCACGCCACCGTTCTGCTCGGCGAACCGGTGGTCCCGGACGGGCCCGAGCCGTCCACCGCCAAGCTCCTCGACCTCGAGACGCTGGTCGGCACCACGGGCAGGCAGCGCACCGAGTCCGAGTTCCGCGACCTGCTCGACCGGTCGGGGCTGCGCCTGACCCGCATCATCCACAGCTCGGGACCCGACAGTCTCGTGGAAGCCGTGGCCCGATCATGAGGGCGGCCTTCTGCTTCCACGGCTCCGACACCACCAAGGAGGGCGAGTAGCCCATGGCCAGCGAACTGGAACTGGACGGCAGCCTCAGGCTCCTCGAGCTCGGCGACGGCATCATCTACGCCTGCGCGCTCCATCTGGCGGCCGAGCTGAAAGTGGCCGACCTGCTGACGGACGGGCCGCGCTCGGCCGCGGAGCTGGCCGGTCCCACCGGGACCCACGCACCGAGCCTGCACCGGCTGCTGCGCACCCTCGCGGGCTGCGGGGTGTTCACCGAGGACGCCACGGGGCGTTTCGCCCTGACCGAGACCGGCGAGCGGCTGCGTTCGGACCACCCGCTGTCGGTGCGCACGACGGTGGCCCAGCAGGGCCGGCTGACCGCCAGGACCTTCCAGTACGCGGAGCACGCGCTGCGCACGGGGGAAGGAACGTTCACCAAGGCGTTCGGACAGCCCGTCTGGGAGTACCTCAAGGACCACCCGGAGGAGGGCGCCGACTTCGACACCGCGATGCACGAGCACAGCCGGGTGGAGCGCGCCGCGATCGTCAAGGCGTACGACTTCGCCGGAACGGGCCGGATCGTGGACGTGGGCGGCGGCGACGGCACACTGCTCGTCACCGTGCTGCAGGCGTGCCCCGGGGAGAGGGGAGTGCTGTTCGACCTGCCGCACGTGGTCGAGCGCAACCGGATCGAGGACGCCGGCCTGAAGGACCGCTGCGAGGTCGTCGGCGGGGACATCTTCGGTGAACTTCCCGGCGGTGGCGATCTGTACATGATGAAGTCGGTGCTGCACGGCTGGACGGACAGCGAGGTCGTGTCCATCCTGCGCGGCATCCGCCGGGCCATGAAGCCGGGCGGCACACTGCTCCTGATCGAGCGGGTCATCCCCGCCGGTGACGACCCGCACCCGAGCAAAGCGTTCGACCTGGCCATGCTGGTGATGGCCGGGGGCCAGGAGCGGACGCAGCAGGAGTACGTCGCTCTGCTCACCGACGCCGGGTTCCGGGTGGACCGCGTCGTCGGCACGGAGTCGTCCCTGAGCATCGTGGAGGCGCGGCCCACGGGCCCCGCACGCTGACCGGGACGCGACATGGGAGGGGCTGCCGGCCGGAGCCGGCAGCCCCTCCCGTCCGTCTGCCCGCCGTCGCGCTGCCGAGCCACGGACCAGCCGCACGCTAGTGCCCCGTGCCACTCTCGCCCCATGACTGTGACATCGAGGATTTCCCTGATCACCGGTGCCAACAAGGGCATCGGATACGAAGCCGCCCGGCGCCTGGGCGAGCTGGGCGCGATCGTCCTGGTGGGCGCCCGCGACCGGACCCGCGGCGAGGTCGCGGTCAAGACCCTGCGCGACGGCGGCGCCGACGCGCACCTCGTCCAGCTGGACGTCACGGATCCCGATTCCGTCTCCGCGGCCGCGCGCCACGTCGACGAGCGGTACGGGCACCTGGACATCCTGGTCAACAACGCCGGCATCAATGTCGAGTGGCCGGCTGCCCAGCCCAGCGAGGTCTCGCTCGATGCGCTGCGGACGACCTTCGAGACCAATGTGTGTGGCCTCGTCGCGGTCACCAACGCGTTCCTGCCGCTGCTGCGCCGTTCGCCGGCGGGCCGGATCGTCAACGTCTCCAGCGAGATGGGGCTTCCGGCCTGGCTCGCCGGAAGCGAGATGCCCGCGATCACCGGGTACTCCGTGTCGAAGGCGGCGGTGAACATGCTGACCGTGCTCTACGCGAACGAGCTGCGCGGCACGCCGGTCAAGGTCAACGCCTGCTCGCCGGGTTTCGTCGCCACCGACATCAACCACGGTGTCGGCGTGCTGACGGCGGCGGAGGGCTCGGCCGTCGAGGTCCGGGTCGCCACCCTGGACGCCGACGGCCCCAGCGGCGTGTTCATCAATGACGGCGGCACGGTGCCCTGGTGACGGCCACGGCCGCGGCGTGCGACCCGAACCCGGGCGACGCCGGCGGCCGCCCGCACGACAACCGCGGTCCACGGGCTCGAAGGGAGCCCGGGACCGCGGTCGTCGTTCAGGTGGCCGGTCCGCCGTGTCAGCCGGTGCGGTACGCCGGGGCGGGCTCGCTCTCCGCGGACGCGGGGCCGGCCTTCGCCACGGGCTCGGACGTCGGCTGACCACTCGGCTCGGCGGCCGTCGTCGCGGCCGGCTCCGGAGTCGGCGATGGTGCCTCCTCCGAGTCGTCGGACTCGCTCGGCTCCGGGACGGCGAACTGCGCCTGCGCGGCCTTGGGCAGGGCGAACATCAGGAAGAAGGCCAGGGCCATCCCCCCGCCCACCCACCACAGGGAATGCGTGAAGGCGCCGACGAACGGCTCCCCGGCCGAGGTGGACGAGGCGGCTTTACTCTTCGCGACGTTGAAGAAGGCCACCGAGGTCAGGCCCAGGCCGAGGGACAGACCCAGCTGGTTGACCGTGTTGACGAGCCCGGACGCGGACCCCGCGTGCTCGAACGGCACCTCCGAGAGGACCGCGCTCGTCAGCGGTGCCATGATCATCCCCAGGCCCGCACCGGCCACGACGAGCGGAAGGACCAGCTGCGCGGACGTGATGCCGGTGCCGTGGTGGTCCGCCAGCCAGCCGTACAGCGACAGGCCGACGATCAGCAGCAGCGCACCCGACTGCAGCACCTTGCGGCCGAACCTGGGCACCAGCTTCTGGATGGACATGAGCGCCGAGCCCGCCATGGTCGCACCGAAGATGAGGCTGGTCAGCGCGGCGTGCAGCGGCGTCCAGCCCAGGCCGATCTGCATGTACAGAGCCCCGGTCAGCGAGAAGAGACCGAACGACGTACCGAAGATCAACTGCACGGTGATGCCCGCCGAGAAGCTCCTGACCTTGAACAACGACAGCTCGACGAGGGGGAACCCGCTGCGGCGGATCTTGGCGCGCTGATGGAGTACGAAGGCGCCGAAGACGAGCAGGCTGGCGGGCATGCACACCAGGCTCCAGGCGGGCCAGCCCAGTTCCTGACCACGGGTGAGCGGATACAGCAGCATCAGCAGGCCGAGCGTGGCAAGGGCGACGCCGGGCAGGTCGAGCCGTGGTGCCGACGGTACCTTCGACTCGCTCAGGCAGCGCCGGCCGAGGACGAGGCCGACGATGCCGATGGGGACGTTGACGAGGAAGATCGGCCGCCACTCCAGGCCGAAGAGGTTCCACTCGGTGAGCAGCGCGCCGATGACCGGCCCGGAGACCGCACCGATGCCGCTGACGGCACCGAACATCCCGAAGGCCTTGCCCATCTCCTGCGGGGCGAAGGTGACCTGCATGATCGAGAGCACCTGGGGCACCATCACGGCGGCCATGAGGCCCTGCAGGATGCGGGTGGTGATCAGCATGTCGGGACCCGAGGCCACGCCGGAGAGCGCGGAGGCGAGGGTGAACCCGGCCATGGCGATCAGGAAGGTCCTCTTGCGGCCGAAGATGTCGCCGAGCCGGCCACCCGTGATGAGTCCGACGGCGAACGAGAGCGTGTAGCCCGCCGTGATCCACTGGACGGCCGTGTTGGAGGCACCGGTGTCCCTTTGAATGCTGGGGATCGCGATGTTGATGATGGTCGCGTCGAGTAGGTCCAGCAGAGTTGCGGTCAGCAACACGGCCAGGGCTACCCAGCGCCGGGGGTCGGCAGCGGGGGGCGCCGCTGCTTCACTGGCGGAGCTCATGGGCCTCTTGACCTTTCCTGTGAGGGGAATCATGGGACTTCGCGAGTGTGTGACAGGCACCTCGAGGAGCACTCGCGTCACACCGGAGGCGGCCGGTCCGTTTTTCGGCGGACAGGGCCCGTGCCTCCGGTTCCGGTGTCGCCCGCAACCTCACGCGTGCGCCCCCGTGGTCACCGTTCCGACGACGAGATCGGGCGTGCCCTCGAGGACCGTGCCGACGCGCTCGACCTCCTCGTCGAGCTCACGGCGCGCGGCAGCACCGAGCGGTGCGAGCGGCTCCACCGTGATGTGGATCCGGCGCCCGGAGCGACGCTGGTGCCAGACGCCTGCGACCGTTCCGTCGATCAGGAGCACGGGATAGTTGCCGGCCTGGCCGCTGGGGACCAGGGCGCGTTCGGCGGCCCTGCCGGGGTAGAGGAGCTCGCGCGGCCGCCCGGCCACCACATAGGCGTCGAAGTAGGGCAGCAGGCGCACCCCGCGCGGCGGCGCGGACGGCATCACGGTGTCGCCCGCGTTCACCCAGCAGGCCGTGCCCTGCAGGTCGACCCGCTCGATCGCCCCCGTCAGGGAGAGGGAGCCGAACAGTTCGGTGGCCCAGCCGCGCGGAATGTTCAGCCACTGCGCGAAGTTCTGGGCCGTCGCGGGTCCGTAGGCGTGCAGATAGCGGTGCACGAGCTGCGCCTGGGCGGCCGGTCCTTCGAGGGGACAAAAGCCGGGCAGGAAGCGCTGCGGGTTGGTGTAAGTGACCTTGCGGCCCCGGTTCGGCCCGAAGCACAGCACGCCGCGGTGCCCGCAGAGCGTCATGGCCTGCCGCCAGCGGGGCCACATGCCCTGGAAAGCGGGCATGACGAGGTCGCCGGCCCACGGCCCGGTCGTCTCGACGACGGCCTCGGTGAGCTCGTCGATGGTCAACTCAGACGATGCCAGCACCTTGCCCACGGCCGTCACGACCTGCTCCGTCTGCTCCGGAGTCATCCGCACCTCGGCGGAGAAGGGGCTCGCGGAGCCCGGCATCGAGCCCAGGGCGCCGATCCACATCGGCAGGTCGGCGGTGGGCAGCAGATGCACCGTGCCCCGCGGCCCGTGCATCTTGACCAGGCTGCGCCGGTCCCAGAGCGCAGCCCGGACGTCGGAGCGGGTGGCACCGTCGATCCGCATGGCGATGGAGAGTTCGGCCGCCGAGAGCACCTGGGCGTGCGCGCCGCAGAGGGCGGCAACGGTCTCCGCGGGGTCGGCCGTCTTGGACGGAGCGGATAGGGCACTCCTGTCCAGTCGCCGGGCGGAGACCTCGGGCCACGACAGAACGGGGGCGGCGGAATCCATTTCTCTCCTCTGTGCTCAGCCGGCGCTGCGCCGGGCCGTAGTACATACCTACCCAGCGGTACTTGAGTGCGGCTCGAGCGCCGACCGCAGGACGCCACGAACCTGGCTCGATCTTCGCCCCGCCCGGCGCGGTCCGGGTGAGGAAGACGGCCTTCGTACGGGACGGTCCACGGTCGGAGCACATGTGTCCGGCGAAGGCCGCTTCGGTGCATGCCGGTCACCGAAGCGAGTGATCAAGTGACCACTAGGGGGCCGGGGTCGCCGCCCGCTCCGTTCCGGGAGCGTTCGTCGTCGAGGCCGGGGCCGCGGCCCCGGCGCCGCGCGACCGGCTCCAGCGGCGCATGGCGGGGTTCTCCACCAGGACGTGCAGCAGCCAGGCGAGAACGAGGCTGATCGCAAGGGTCAGCCCGGCATCGACCAGAGCCCCGTGCGCGCTGAGCGGCTTCATCCAGTTCTCGCGGTGGGCGGCGCCGATCGGCCCGTACGAGACCACGAGGAAGTGCACCATGTAGAAGGCGTACGAAATCTCCCCCAGCCAGACGAAGACCCGGTTGTTGAACGGTGTCCACCGGCTGCGCACATCGGCCGTGGCCAGTGCGGCGATCGCCAGGGCGAGGGGGAGTGCGGTCGGAGCCACCGAGCTGTACACACCGGGCAGGTACGCGCCGCCCACGAAGGCCGCCGCCGCGAGGAGCAGAGCCGCACCGGGCCTGAGGCCGATCCAGCGCTTGTTCAGGACGATCAGGGCCATCAGGATCCCGAGGACGAACTCCAGGAGCCGGGTGCCGGGGAAGTAGTACGTGAACCAGGTCGCCCACCAGGAGTTGGTCGTCAGTGGCATGTACGGCTTCGCGGGCAGCAGCTGGGCGAGGAGGGGAACCGAGAAGATCCCGACGGTCGTGGCGGCCACCCAGCCCCACAGCCGCTGCGGACGGATACGCCGCGCGAGCACAAGGATCCAGGGGAAGGCCAGGTAGAACAGCACCTCACAGGCCAGCGACCAACTCGGCGTGTTGGAACCGTAGTTCAGGATGACGTCCTGCCGCGGTATCCAGCCCTGCACGAGGAAGAGCGTGGGGACGGTGTTGGCGGCGGTCACCGTGATCCCGGCGGAGAGCATCAGGAGTACGGCCGCGGCCAGGGTGACGAGGTGGCTCGGGTAGATCTTCACCAGGCGCCGGCGCCAGAAGCTTCGCCGGGTGTCCTCCGAGCGGGCCACCCAGGTGAGGATGAAACCGCTGAGGATGAAGAAGAACGACACTCCCGTCGGACCGCTGGATTCGAAGAAGCGCTGGAATCGCGCCAGTTGGTGGTTCTGCAGGCGGGGGATGACGCTGGTTCCCACATGGCAGAGCAGCACCATGAAGGCCGCGACGAACCGCATCCCGGTCAGTGACGGAAGCCTGGACTGTTCGTTCGTCCGCAGGGGTTTGAATCTAGCCGTTCGCATGGGGTCTCCCTCGGCCATGTTTGGTGTGGGTCCGCAACGTGCGAGGCCCTCGTGGAGAACCGCTCGTGCGCGCGTGGAGCCCGTCCGGCGGGGCGGCCGGAACTGCATCGACGCTCCACAGGAGTTCGAGTCCGTCCCGCGAGGGTGGGTGTCCCAGCCCTTCGGCGCGTTGTCCGCTCCGATCAGTTCCGAGGATGGTGGTCAGCCATGCGTACGCGTGAACTCGCCGTGACCGGCGCGTTCGAGTTCACCCCCGTGGTACACGGGGACCAACGGGGCCTGTTCGTCTCGCCGTTGCAGGAGGCGCCCTTCCTCGCCGCGGTCGGACGACCCTTCCCGGTAGCCCAGACCAACCACAGCCGCTCCGCCCGGGGGGTGCTCCGCGGCATCCACTTCACCACCGCTCCGCCCGGCCAGGCCAAGTACGTCCACTGCGCACGCGGCCGGGCCCTCGACGTGGTGGTGGATCTCCGCCTGGGGTCCCCGACGTTCGGCGCGTGGGACACCGTCGACATGGACGAGGGGACCTGCACGGCGGCCTACTACCCGGAGGGCGTGGGGCATGCCTTCCTCGCCCTGGAGGACGACACGGTCATGTCCTACCTGGTGACCACCGCGTACCGGGCGGAACGGGAGCAGGCGATCACGCCGCTCGACGCCGAGCTGTCCCTGCCCTGGCCGAAGGACTTCGACCTCGTCCTGTCCGAGCGGGACCGGCTGGCGCCCGGCCTCGCGGAGGCGACCGCCCAGGGGCTGCTGCCTCGCTACGCGGACTGCGTCCGCAGCTGAAGGGGAAGACGATGACCAAGGCAGACGGGCCCCGACGCGTTGCGGTCCTCGGGGCGACGGGCTGTGTGGGCCGGCATGTCTGTGCCGCGTTCGCGGACCGGGGGACCCACGTCGTCGCGATCGCCCGACACGAGGCTCCGCACATACGCCCCTACCGGTTCCTCTCCCGCGACCTCGCCCGGTGCACCGGCGCCGAGCTGGCCGCGGTCCTCGCGGACGAGGGCGTGGACACCGTGGTGAACGCAACCCTCGGCTGGGGCGGCACCGAGGAAGAGATGACGTACGCCAACGTGCAGCCGGTGGAACGTGTGCTCGGCGCCCTGCGGCTGGTGCCGCAGCCCGTCCGGTTCCTTCAGCTCGGCAGCATCCACGAGTACGGTCCGGTCCCGGCAGGCACCGCCACCGACGAGGCGGTGCACCCGCGCCCGACGTCGCTCTACGGGCGATCGAAGCTCGCCGCCTCACGACTCGTCCTCGACGCGATGCGGCGCGGCGAGTGCCGCGGCGCGGTGCTGCGGATGACGAACACGCTCGGGCCGTATCCCTCCATGGAGACCTTCCTCGGGACACTGGCCGTCCGGCTGCGCCGGACCGACCCGGCTGAAGGCCTCGATGTCACGGTGGCCGCGGCTCGCCGCGACTACGTCGACGTCCGGGACGCGGCCGCCGCGGGGGTCGCGGCGGCCCGGCGCCCGGACAGCGCACCGCGGTTCAAACTCGGGCGGGGGGAGGCGGTGGTCATCCTCGCCCTGGTGCGCACCCGGGTGACCGTCAGCGGCCTGCCGC
>NZ_JBFAET010000192.1:0-17062 GCF_040642095.1 Streptomyces sp. NPDC020362 | reverse complement strand
GGGACGAGGTGAGCATGGCATTGGCGTTGGGGTGGCCGGGCCGACCGGAGAGTTATGGTCGGCAGGTGACGAGTCTTCCCGGCGGAAGTGATCAGGGCGGCTCCACCCGGGAGCCACGCCCCTTCGTATGCGCCCGCTGCGGCGCCCAGGCCGGCGACTTCCAGCCGGCCACCTGGACCTGCTCCGTGGAGAACAGCATCCGCCAGTACTTCTGCGACGTCTGCTCCAGGGAGAACCTGCGGGCCATCGAGGGACGGTTGGACTCGGCCTGGTGGTGAGAACTCTCTTCTAGGGGCCCCTCCCCCCCGCCCCCTCCCCGCCCCTCGAAAGCCTCATGCCTCGATGGCCTCAAGGCAGCCCAGGACGCCACGGCGGCCCAGCCCCCGGGGCAACCCCGGTCCCCACGACCACTCCGGACTGCACAGCAGCCCTCAGGATCAGGCCTCCGCTGCCGGTTCCTCCTCGGTCAGTTCGTCTTCGAGTACGAACCCGGGAAGCCACTCCTCCAGTTCCTCCCGCAGCCGTACCGTGGCCCCCAGCTGGCACAGCACGCCGATCGTGCTCAGCGTCACGCGGTGTATCAGCAGATAGGCCGGCGGCAGATTGAGCCGCTTGCCCAGCTGGTAGGCGGGGGAGCGGGGGTCGGCGATGCGGGCGGCCTGGCTGCGCATCCATGAGCGGGTGAAGGTGAACGCCTCGACCCGGGCCGGTTCGATGATCGGCAACAGGTAGTCGAGGACCGCGTCGGGGTCGAGCTCTATGGATTCCTTGACGAATCCTTCCGTGCACAGAAGCTCGTAGACCGTCTCGGCCTCGCCGTCCAGGGTCATCCGGAGCGAGATGCCGATCGGTGTCGGCAGGCCGCCGGGGAGCCGGTCGACCGTGCCGAAGTCCAGGACGCCCAGGCGCCAGTCCTCCTCGCCGTCCGGGCCGCCTGGCAGCAGACGGAAGTTGCCCGGATGCGGGTCGGCGTGCAGCAGGCCGGTGCGAGCCGGACCTGAGAAGAGGAAGCGGGCCAGCAGCTGACCGGCCCGGTCGCGCTGCTCCTGGGTGCCGTCCGTGATGATCTCCGACAGCGGGATGCCGTCGATCCACTCCGTGACCAGCACCTGGTCGCACTGGTGCACCACGGCGGGGACCACCACGTCCGGGTCGTCCGCGAACTCCTGCGCGTGTGCGTCCTGGGCCTGCGCCTCCAGCGCGTAGTCCAGTTCCTCCGAGACGCGGTCACGCATCTCGGCGATCAGCGGCTTGATGTCCATGCCGGGGATGAGCGGCCCCAACAGCCGGGCGAATCGGCTCAGTTGGCTCAGGTCGGACAGCAGGGCCTCGCCCGCGCCCGGGTACTGCACCTTGACCGCCACCTCGCGGCCGTCGTGCCACACCGCCCGGTGGACCTGCCCGATGGAGGCCGCGGCCGCCGGCTTGTCCTCGAACTCCAGGAACAGGTCCCGCCAGCCCGCCCCCAGCCGCTCCTCGAGCACCGAGTGCACCGTGCGGGTCGGCATCGGCGGTGCCGCTTCCTGGAGTTTGGTCAGGGCCGCGCGGTAGGGACCGGCGACCTCCTCCGGCAGGGCGGACTCGAAGACGGACAGGGCCTGCCCGAACTTCATGGCCCCGCCCTTCAGCTCCCCGAGGACCTTGAACAGCTGCTCCGCCGTGCGCTGTTGCAGCTCCCGGCCGACGATCTCCGCGGACTCGCCGACGATCCGCTTGCCCAGCCCCCAGGTCGCCCGTCCGGCGAAGCCGAGCGGGAGCGCGGCGAGCTTGGCGGTACGGGTGACCGCCTTCCGGGGAAGATCAGACATGCGCCCTCCAAGTCCCAGTCGGCCGCGCCGCGCCTGACTTGCGTCGCCGCTTCGTCGACGGCCGTTGCACCGCCATTGTCTCGCGCGGCTCCGCGCCGGTTGAGGAGTGCTCCCCCTTACCTTTCTCCACCGCCCCGCACTCGCATGCCGGGTGTGGCCACACGGGCCGGGAGCGCCAGTTCAGACCGGGCAGGGAGGCCTCCCAGCGGGCGCCGGCGCTGGACGGCAGCTCTCCGTCCAGGAAGGCCAGCGCATGTGCTGCGGTCAGTCCGGCGACCGCCGTGGCGAGGGCCAGGTCGCAGGCCCCGACCTGGCGGGCCTTTCCGGAACGCCACTGGGCGGCCAGCCGGGGCCAGGCCGGGTCCCGGTCGGTGCGCTCTTCGTCCAGACAGCCGGCGCAGCCGGTCTCGCCGGGCAGGACGAGGGGGCCCACGACGCCGGTTGCCTCCACGACCCCTGCATAGAGGTGGGGTGTCCCGGAGGCGATGAGCGGCTCGGCGGCGGACGGACTCGGTGCGTGCACGGCGACGTCGTCCCGCGGGGTGAGGATCACCAGGGAGAGCCCGGGTTCCTGCGTGTCGCCCGGGGAGGGGCCGGTGCGGCGCGGTGGGCGTTCCGGTGCGGCGCGGCGGACGGCGGCCCGCGCCGCGTCGGCCCTGCGTTCGCGGACCGACTCCGCGGGCAGCCCGCCCGGGGCCACGTCCCACGGTTCCACACGCCCCACGTCGCGTACGTCGATCTCGCCGACCCCCGCGCCGGACAGGACCGACGCCAGCGTGACCCCGACGCGTCCCGCGCCCCGCACCTGCACGCGCAGGGAGCGGCGGGCCGCGAGCCGGCCGAGCGCGCCGCCGGGCTCGGGGCTGGTCAGGGAGAGAGAGGCGAGATCGGGGCGCAGCCGCTCCAGGACGTCCTTCTTCTCGCGCAGCGCGTCCGCGGCCGGTCCGCCGCCGCGCGTGTCGTCGACCAGTCCCGCGCGGGCCAGACGGTCCACCAGTGCGTCGACATGGCCGTCCGGCAGGTCCATGTGCCGGCCCTCCTCGCGCAGCAGCGGCAGGCCGCGGGTGCCGTTGAGCAGGTCCAGGAAGCTGCCGGTCGCCGTGTCCATGGGCCCCAGTGTCATGGCGTGCGCCGGGGTCATTCCGAACTGCACGGTGTTGAGGTCGCGCCAGCTGCGTCGCAGCGCGGGCTTCACCATCGGATGCATGACAGACCCCCGTATCCGTCGAATTGCGCTGGAACGGCGCGTGAGTGGTCAAACGCCGTCGTTGCCGGTGGAGTCGGTCGTGCTCCGCCGATGTCTGCCAGCATGACGCTTCGGGAGGGCGGGTGGTGGAGGTTGTCCACAGGCTGGGGGTGTTCGTCGTACTAATGGGCCATGACTTTCGGGCATATCGGTCGTACAAATCAAACGCATGGTGGGCATCGGCAGAGAACCGTCCCGGAGCCGGGACTTCGGCCCTGCCCAGCGGGTAACGTCGGGGCGTGCCCGCCGACCCACTGCACCGCGCCGGAAAGTCACAGCGCAGCACGACGAGCCAGCCGCCCAGCGGCTCGAAGGCGAGCGCGATCGAGGTCCGCAGGAGTGCCCGGCGCCGCCGGACGGTCTCCGCGTACCGTGAGGGCGATCGCACTGTCGTGCTCATCCCTGCCCGGATGTCCGAGGCGGAGGAGCAGCGCTGGGTGACCGTGATGCTGGACAAGCTCGCCGCCCAGGAGAGCAAACGGGTGCTGGGCGACACCGAGCTGACGGAGCGGGCCGAGCGGCTGTCGGACCAGTACTTCGGCGGCCGGGCGCGCCCCGCTTCTGTGCGCTGGGTCACCAATCAGAACACCCGCTGGGGTTCGTGCACTCCGGCCGAGGGCAGCATCCGCCTCTCGCACCGGCTGCAGGGGATGCCCGAGTACGTCATCGACTACGTCCTCTGTCATGAGCTGGCGCATCTGCTGGTGCCCGGTCACGGGCCCGATTTCTGGCGGCTGCTGGAGTCCTACCCGCGCACGGAGCGGGCCCGCGGCTTCCTCGAAGGGGTGGTGGCCGCCGA
The DNA here is from genome assembly GCF_040642095.1 of Streptomyces sp. NPDC020362. Lineage (NCBI taxonomy): Bacteria > Bacillati > Actinomycetota > Actinomycetes > Kitasatosporales > Streptomycetaceae > Streptomyces > Streptomyces sp. NPDC020362. The sequence goes on along the minus strand of NZ_JBFAET010000192.1, from coordinate 13,209 downwards.
CAAGCTCCCGCATGTGCCGGGTGCGCGGGGTGGGTGAACGGCCGCCCGTGTGAGGCGCGGGGCGCGGTTGTGTACCGGGTCTGTACCGACTACGTCCGATGTCGGGGTTTGCCGTTAGCCTGGCGCGACGCACTCACATTCGGGATGGGGGACGGTCGTAACGCATGGCCAGGGAATTCCAACGCGGCCACAAGGCCAGGATCAGTGATCTCACGGCGGGCACGGATCTGTACGTAGGCGTGCAGATCTCCGCCCCTGGACTGACCTTCGACATCAGCTGCTTCGGTCTGGACGCAGACGAGCGCCTTTCGGACGACCGGTACTTCGTCTTCTTCAACCAGCCGAAGTCCCCCGAGGAGTCCATCCAGTTGCTCGGCGCCCAGGCGGGCGACACGGAGTCGTTCCGGATCACGCTGGACCGGATCCCCTCCCAGATCCGCAAGCTCTCCTTCACGGCGACCGTCGACGGCGCCGGGCAGATGTCGCAGGTCAGCCCGGGATATCTGCGCATCGTGGCCGGTGGTGAGGAGGTCGCCCGGTATTCGTTCAACGGCTCGGAGTTCTCCACCGAGCGGGCCGTGATGCTCGGTGACTTCTACTTCAAGGACGTGTGGCGGTTCGCCGCGGTCGGGCAGGGCTTCGACGGCGGCCTGGAGGCGCTGCTGAAGAACTTCGGCGGGCAGGTGCTGGAGGAGGAGGCGCCCGCCGCCCCGCAGCAGCCGCAGACCGGCGCCGCTCCGGGCTTCGCCCCGCCCGTGTTCGGCGCCCCGGCGGCCCCCGCCCCGGCACCAGCCCCCGCCCCGGCACCAGCCCCCGCACCAGCCCCGGTTCCTGCTCCGGCACCCGCTGTCCAGCCGGCCGCCCAGGGCTTCGCACCGCCGCCCGGAGCCACACCGCCCGGAGGCACACCGCCGGGGATGACCCCGCCGGGAATGACCCCGCCTCCGGCGCCGAACGTGCACGCGGCCCCGACGGTGATCGCCCCCCTGGCCCCGCCCGCCGGCGGCACGGTCCATCCGCCGGCCCCCGCGCCCGCGCCCTACGGCCAGCCGCCGCAGCAGCCGTCGTACGGCGGCCAGCCCGGCGCGCCGATGCCTCCGGGCTACGGCCAGCAGCCCTCCTACGGCGGCCAGCCGGGTGCACCGATGCCTCCGGGCTACGGCCAGGTCCCCGGCCAGCAGCCCGCTCCCTACGGGATGCCGCAGGGAGCGCCCCAGGGCGGTGCCGGTGTGTCGGCGGCGCTGCAGATGTTCAAGGAGACGCCCACCGGGCAGCGCTGGACGCAGCAGAACAAGAAGCTCATCCGGGTCGACCTCGGCATCGGCGGGCAGCCCGTCCTGGCCCGGCAGGGCAGCATGGTGCTCTACCAGGGCAAGGTCGACTTCAGCTACAAGGGCGCCGGCTTCGCCGGGCGGATCGTGGGCAGCGCTACCGGCCAGGAGATGCAGCTGATGCGCTGCACCGGCAACGGCCAGGTGTTCCTCGCCGAGAACTCCACCCACCTGCACCCCGTCGAACTGCAGGGCGACGCGATCTGTGTGTCCGCGGAGAACGTGCTCGCCTTCGACGAGAGCCTCCAGCACGAGGTCCGCCGCATCGAGGGGCACGGCATCCCGGGCGGCGCGCTGTTCACCATGCAGTTCCAGGGCACCGGAACGATCATCGTCAAGACGCACGGCACGCCCGTCGTGCTGCCCGTGACGCCCACGACCTTCGCCGACTGCAACGCGGTGGTCGCCTGGTCGGCAGCCTCCCAGGTGATCGTCTCCAGCCAGGTCCGGATGCGCCGCAACGCCTACCCGGGCGACACCGGCGAGAGCGTCAACCTGCAGTTCCGGGGTGCGCCCGGCAACTTCATCGTCGTCCAGCCGTACGAGGTCTGAGGGAGCCCGTCATGAACCAGCCGCTCGCGGGCTACGCTCCCGCACCCGTCACCGCCCGCATGGAGAACCACGGCAACCAGATGCTGAAGGTCGCCATGCAGACCGGAAACGACCTCCTCGCGCGCGTGGGGTCGATGGTCGCCTACGAAGGCTTCATCCAGTACGAGCCCAACCCGCCGGCCGTCCGCCAGATCGCCCGGGACTGGATCACCGGCGAGGGCGCCCCGCTGATGAAGTGCACCGGCGACGGACTGCTCTACCTGGCCGACTACGGCGCCAACGTCGTCGTGATCAACCTCAACGGCGACGGCATCTCCGTCAACGCCACCAACCTGCTCGCGTTCGACGCCCACCTCAGCTGGGGCGTCGAGCGGGTCAAGGGGCTCGCCAAGTTCGCCGGTCAGGGCCTGTGGAACACGAAGATCTCCGGGCAGGGCTGGGTCGCGCTGACCTCCCGGGGCAAGCCGATCGTCGTCGACTGCGGAGGCGGCGAGGACGAGACCTACGTCGACCCGGACGCGCTCGTCGCCTGGTCCCCGAACCTGAAGGTGAAGGGCAAGCGCAGCTTCAAGGCGCAGTCGCTGATCGGCCGGGGCAGCGGCGAGGCCTACCAGATGGCCTTCTCCGGCCAGGGCATCGTCGTCGTCCAGCCCAGCGAGGACAGCACCGACCGCCTCCGGATCCGGGGCTGAGGGGGACCACAGACACCATGCAGAGCCCGCTTTTCGCCTTCAACGACTCGCAGACCCAGGAGCGCTACAGCCTGCAGAACAAGCAGATGCTGCGCGTCGTCCTGGAGGGCCACGACGACATCCTCGCCCGCAAGGGCACCATGGTCGCCTACCAGGGCCTCGTCGAGTTCGACGCCGAGTACCAGAGCAACAACCAGGCACGCGCGCGTGCCTACACCGGCGAGGGTCTCAACCTGATGCGCTGCCACGGGCAGGGCACGGTCTACCTCGCCAACCTCGCGCAGCACGTGCACGTCATGGATGTCGAGCAGGACGGGCTGACGGTCGACAGCAGCTACGTCCTCGCCATGGACTCCTCGCTGCACCACGAGGTCATCGCCGTCGACAGTCTCTACGGCATCTCCGGGTCCGGGAAGTACCAGCTCAACATCACCGGACGCGGCAAGGTGGCCCTGATGACCTCGGGCGCGCCGCTGCTGATGCAGGTCACGCCCGACAAGTACGTCAACTGCGACGCCGACGCGATCGTCGCCTGGTCCACCGGGCTGCGGGTGCAGATGCAGGCCCAGACGCACTCCTCGGGGGTGTGGCGGCGGCGCGGCAACACCGGTGAGGGCTGGGAACTGAGCTTCATGGGCTCCGGTTTCGCGCTCGTCCAGCCGAGTGAACTGCTGCCGCCGCAGAACGCGGTGATCGGCCAGGGCCTCGCCGCACAGTTCGGCATGGGGCAGCACGGGGCACACGCCCAGAACCAGGGCAACGTCTGGAGCTGAGGGCCGGGTCCGCGTCCGGAAAGCAAACGTAAGGGGCGGCTGCCTGGGCAGCCGCCCCTTACCTGTGCCGTCCGCTGCCCGTTCAGAGCCTGGCGCGTGTGGCGTGCAGCAGGCGTACGACCGAGTCGTCGGCCACGTCCGCCACCTCGTCGTAGGCGAACCAGCGCAGGTCCAGCGACTCGTCGCTGATCTCCTGCAGCGCGCCGGGCGGGGCCAGCACCGCGTACTGGACGTCGTAATGGCAGTGGCACGGCGGCGGGATCGGATGCCGGTCCAGGCGCACCGGGCCGCCGGGCAGCAGGGTCAGACCGCCGATCCCGGACTCCTCGGTCGCCTCCCGCAGGGCTGCCGCCTCCAGGGAGACGTCCTGCGGCTCGCAGTGGCCGCCCATCTGCAGCCACATCCGCAGCTTCCGGTGCAGGGTGAGCAGCACACGGCCGCGCTCGGGATCGATCACCAGGGCGCTCGCCGTCACATGGCCGGCGTGACAGGCCTTCCACATGCCGTCCGGGTGGGCCGCCAAGTGGTCCAGATAGGCCTGACGCAGCTCGGGCTGGTCGTCGTACCCCTTCAGGACGAGGACCGCGTCGTCGTACAGGCTCACTCGGAGTCGTCGCCCCCGGTCTCGCGCTCGTCCTTCTTCTTCAGGTCCGGCTTGCCCTCGGAGCCGCCCGCCGCTTCGCCGAGCATCTTGTCCAGCTCGGAGAAGTCGAGCTGCTCGCGGTGCACGAAGCCGTCCGGGTCGTCCAGGTCGGTGGCCGTCGGCAGCATGTCCGGGTGGGCCCACAGGGCGTCCCGGCCGTCGACCCCGCGCGCGTCCGTGAGCGAGGCCCACAGGCGGGAGGCGTCGCGCAGCCGGCGCGGGCGCAGCTCCAGGCCGATCAGCGTGGCGAAGGTCTGCTCCGCCGGGCCGCCGGTGGCGCGGCGGCGGCGCAGGGTCTCGCGCAGGGCGTCGGCGGACGACAGACGCGGCTTCGCGGCCGCGTGGACCACCGCGTCCACCCAGCCCTCGACGAGCGCCAGAGCGGTCTCCAGACGGGCCAGGGCCGACTTCTGCTCGGGCGTGTCCTCCGGCTGGAACATGCCCTGCTGAAGGGCGTCCTGCAGCTGCTCCGGGTTCTGCGGGTCGAACTGGCCGACCACGTCCTCCAGCTTGGCCGTGTCGACCTTGATCCCGCGCGCGTACCCGTCGACCGCGCCGAACAGGTGCGAGCGCAGCCACGGCACGTGCGCGAACAGACGCTGGTGGGCGGCCTCGCGCAACGCCAGGTAGATCCTGACCTCGTCCTTCGGTACGCCGAGGTCCTTGCCGAACGCCTCCACGTTGGCCGGGAGCAGCGCGGCCTTGCCGATCGGTCCCAGCGGCAGGCCGATGTCGGTCGAGCCGACGACCTCGCCCGCCAGCACGCCGACGGCCTGCCCGATCTGCGTGCCGAACATGGCGCCGCCCATCGACCGCATCATGCCGATCAGCGGGCCCGCCATGGCCTGCATCTCCTCCGGCAGGACGTCGCCCATGGCCGCGCCGACCCGCTCGGCGACCGGGTCGACCAGCTCCTGCCACGCGGGCAGGGTCGCCTCGACCCACTCCGCGCGGGACCAGGCCACCGCCGAGCCGGCACCCGACGGCAGGGACGTCACGTCGTCCAGCCACAGGTCGGCCAGGCGGACCGCCTCCTCGACCGCGGTGCGCTCGGCGCTGCCGACACTCGCGTCCTTGACGCCGTCCGGGGTGCCCTGGGCGACCGTCTGGCGGGCGATCTGCTTGGCCATGTCCCAGTTCACCGGGCCGCCCTCGTAGGAGAGCATCTGGCCCAGCTGCTGGAAGGCGGCGCCCAGGTCGGTGGGGTTCAGGGAGCCGAACATCGCTGCGAGCGGATTGTCGGCACCCGGGCCGCCCAAGCCCCCGGCTCCGGGCAGCCCGAAACCGAACGGGTTGGCCGGTCCCTGCCCACCACCGCTCTGCTGGTCCTTCTCCTTGCCCTCGTCGCCGTCTTCCGGCTCCTCCGGCGGAAGGCCGAATCCGAATGGGGTGTCACTCACGGGATTCCTCGGCTGGTAAGGCCACCGGTTTCTCTCCGGCGGCGCGGCTGCCCGACAACACCACCCAGCGTAGACACCCGAACCCGATCGGGCCTCGGTGCTTCGCCCACGCAAGGGCTGCGGCAGGATGGATGCACCTGGTACGTACGCGTCACTCGCGCCCGTACTGAAGACAACCGCTGGAGACGCCCGGTGAGTTCCCCAGATCCGCAGGTTCGCGCAGCGCGAAACCTTTCAACCCCTCCCGCCCTGCGCGGGCCCGTCGTCGCGGTCACCGGTGCCGCCACCGGGGTCGGTGCGCTGCTCACCGAGAGGCTCGCCGCCTCGGAGGAGATCAAGCAGGTCGTCGCCATCGACGAGCGGCGCGGAGAGTGCGCGGGTGCGCAGTGGCACATCCTCGACGTGCGAGATCCGGCGATCGCGGACAAGCTGCGGGGCGCGGACGTGGTGGTGCATCTCGCCCTCGACCTGGACCTCGGCAGCGACACCACCGCCCGTACCGCGTACAACGTCCGGGGGACGCAGACCGTGCTGACCGCCGCGGCGGCGGCCGGGGTGCACCGCGTGGTGCTGTGCACATCCGCGATGGTCTACGGGGCGCTGCCGGACAATGAGCTGCCGCTGTCGGAGGACGCCGAGCTGCGGGCCACGGCGGAGGCCACCGGCGTCGGGGACCTGCTGGAGATCGAACGGCTGGCGCGGCGCGCCCCGCGGGCACACCCCGGGCTGAACGTCACCGTGGTGCGCCCGGCCGTGCTGGTCGGCGGCACGGACACCGCGCTGACCAGGTATTTCGAGTCGCCGCGGCTGCTGGTGGTCGCGGGGTCGCGTCCGGCCTGGCAGTTCTGTCACGTCGAGGACCTGTGCAGTGCGCTGGAGTACGCCGTCCTGGAGAAGGTCGACGGCGAGCTGGCCGTGGGCTGCGACGGGTGGCTGGAGCAGGAGGAGGTCGAGGAGCTGAGCGGGATCCGGCGGATGGAGCTGCCGTCCGCGGTCGCGCTGGGCGCTGCCGCCCGTCTGCACCGGATCGGGCTCACTCCGTCGCCCGCGGGAGATCTGGCGTACACGATGTACCCCTGGGTGGTCAGCGGGAGCCGGTTGCACGATGCCGGGTGGCGGCCGGGCTGGACCAATGAGGAGGTGCTGGCCGAGCTGCTGGAGGAGGTTTCCGGGCGGCATACGGTGGCCGGGCGCCGGCTGGGGCGCAAGGACGCGACGGCGGCGGGGGCTGCGGGGGCGACGGTGGCGCTGCTGGGTGCTGCCGCGGTCGTGCGGCGGGCCCGGAAGGCTCGTCGGCGGCTGTGAGTGGTCGGCTTCGCCTCGTGGGCACCCCGCGAAGAGGCTCCGCCCCTTGAACCCTGCCAGGGGGCTCCGCCCCCTGGACCCCCGGCCTATGCCCACCCACCACCCGACTCGGTGGGCTGAAAAGCCACCGCGTCGCCCGGCTCGGTGGGCCGGGAGGGCGCCCCAGGGTCCTGGCTTGGTGGGCCGGGAGGCTGCCCCAGAGTCCTGGTTCGGTGGGCCGGGAGGCTGCCCCAGAGTCCTGGCTCGGTGGGCCGGGAGGCTGCCCCATGTCCCGCTCGATGGTCCGGGAGGCTGCCCCACGGTTCTGGCTCGGTGGGCCGGAAAGCCACCCCATGTCCCGCTCGGTGGGCCGGGAAGCCGCCCCCCGGCCCCGGCTCGGTCGGGCGGGAAGCCGCGCCAGGGCTTGGCTCGGGCGTGGGCCGGGAAGAGCCGCCCCCCGTCCTGGCTCGGTCGGGTGGGAAGCCGCGCCCGTGCTCGGCTCGGTCGGGCGGCGCGGTCTCGCGTTCTTCGGCTCGGGCGGCTGGAAGTGCCGGGACGCGGCTGTAGGAGACTCCAAACGCCCACGCGCGCGTGCCTGGTGAAAGTCGTATTCCGGGATGTCGGAGGCGTGCGGCACCATGGGGGCATGGCATCCACGAACGATCACCCCGGTGAGCACGCGGCGCAGGATCCGATCAAGCTGATCGGTGTGCGGGAGACCGCGCTGTCCGTGGACGAGGTGTTCCAGGCCGTCGGGGACGACGCGGCCGGCGGCATCGCGCTGTTCGTGGGGACCGTACGGAACCACGACTCGGGTGCCGACGTCGATGCGCTCGGCTACTCCTGCCATCCCAGCGCCGAGGCCGAGATGCGGCGGATCGCCGAGAAGGTCGTCGCCGAGTACCCGGTGCGGGCACTGGCCGCCGTCCACCGTGTGGGGGACCTCAAGGTCGGGGACCTCGCCGTCGTCGTCGGCGTGTCCTGCCCCCACCGCGGCGAGGCCTTCGAGGCGTGCCGCAAGCTCATCGACGACCTCAAGCACGAAGTGCCCATCTGGAAGCACCAGAGGTTCTCCGACGGGACCGAGGAGTGGGTCGGCGCCGGCACCTGCTGACCTCGGCCGTACCGCCCTCGCCCGCCGACGTCGCCCGCACCGCCCTTCACCTTCTGCCCATCACCCCCTCCGGTTGCGTAACCGACCCCCTCGCGTGAGCGTTGTCGGTGCGGATGGTTAATCTGCTGATCACTCGGTTGCGGACGCTCATGGGGTTGGGAGGTCGGCATGGCGGCGCTCGCCTGGTTGCTGATACCGCTGGTGGCTGCGGTCGGTGCCGGACTGTGGGGCAGCTGGGCCAATCGGACGCGCAGGACACGCAGCGACGGACCCGAACTGGACGGGTACGCGCGGTTCCGCGAGGCCATGGAGAAGTCCCCTCCGGGTCCGCGCGGCGCCTGAGGAAAGTGGGCCCTCACGGTGCGCTGACAGAGGCGTCCCGTACTGTCGTGGCATGCCACGCCGCACCGCGACGATGCTCGCCTCCACCCTGATGCTGATCGCGCTCCTGTGCGCGGGACTGCTCATCCCCGTGCCGTACTCGGAGATGTCTCCGGGGCCGACCGTGAACACGCTCGGGGACCACCAGGGCGAGCCGGTGCTGCAGATCTCGGGGCACAAGACCTACCCGACGGACGGGCATCTGAACATGACGACCGTCCGGGTCACCAGCGCCGACTTCCGGATGAACCTGGTCGAGGCCGTCTACGGCTGGCTGGCGCACGACAGCAAGATCGTGCCCCACGACACCCTGTACCCGGACGGCAAGACGGAAGAACAGTCCACGCAGGAGAACGCCGAGGAGTTCAGCCAGTCCCAGGAGAGCGCCAAGGTCGCCGCCCTGAAGGAACTGGGCGTCCCGGTGAAGTCCTGGGTGATCGTCTCCACCGTGGTCAAGGACTCCCCGGCGCAGGGCAGGCTGCACGCCGGCGATGTGATCAAGGCCGTGGACGGTGCGGCGGTCAAGCAGCCGTCCGACGTGGCCAAGCTCGTCACCAAGCACAAGCCGGGGCAGAACGTCGTCTTCACCGTCATCCCCGTCAAGGATCAGGCCGCCGCCGAGAAGGAGCACAGGACGGCGACCAGGACGCAGGACGTCACCATCACGACCAGGACCTCCGACGACAGCGGCGCCAAGCGGGCCGTCGTCGGGATCTCCGCCGGGACCGACCACACCTTCCCGTTCAGCATCGACATCAAGCTCGCCGACGTCGGCGGACCCAGCGCCGGTCTGATGTTCGCGCTCGGCATCTACGACAAGCTGACCCCCGGCAACCTCACCGGCGGCAAGTTCGTCGCCGGCACCGGCACCATCGACGACAACGGTACGGTCGGGCCGATCGGCGGGGTCGAGATGAAGACCGTCGGCGCGCGCAGCAGGGGTGCCCAGTACTTCCTGACGCCCGCCGACAACTGCGCGGCCGCCGCCAAGGACACCCCGAGCGGGCTCACGCTGGTCAAGGTCAAGACCATCGGCGACGCCCTCGGCGCGCTCAAGGACATCCGCAGCGGCGACACCGCCGCACTGCCGAAGTGCACCACCAAGGGCTGACCGGGAGGCACCGGGCCGAGGGCTGACCGGAAGGCACCGGGCCGAGGGACGACCGGCAGGCACCGGGCCGAGGGACGACCGGCAGGCACCGGGCCGAGGGACGACCGGCAGGCCCCGGCACACGGCTGGGGGCGCCCCCGACAGCAGGGGCGCCCCCATCGCCGTACCGCCGAAGGTCAGTCCGCGAACGTCGCGGCCAGGGCCTCCACCAGACCCGGCACCAGGTCAGGGCCCGTCAGGACCTCCGTCGAGGTGTCCTTCTCGCGCAGGCGCAGTGCCGACTCGCGGCTGCCGTCACGCAGAACCGCGACCGTCATACGGACCTCCTGACGCTCGGGGTGGTCCGCCACCCACTTGGCCAGCTTGGCCTCGCTCAGGCCCTGCGGGACCTGCGCCTCGGCCGACGGCGGCAGCATCAGGCGCTCCACCGTGAGTGCGCAGCCGACCACTGCATCCGGCCAGGCGATGGTGCCGAGGAACTCGTCGAGCGGCTTGTCCGCCGGGACCTCGTCCTGCTCGATCGGGGTGAGACCGGTGGTCTCGGGCTCGTCCTCCAGGCCGAGCTGGGCGGCGAGCGAGGGTTCCTGAGCCCGCAGCCGTGCGGTGTCTACGAGGGCGAAGAGGCGAGCGGGCTGGTCCCAGCCGAGGCCGGAGGAGTACTCGTCGATCTCGAGTACGGCCCGGGTGAGCGGGCTCGCTGCCATGGGAGTGTTGGACATGGTCACAATCCTGCCTCGTTCCCGGCCCGAACCGGGAACCGAGTAATCCGTCAGTAAGTTGCATATGTGTGGGCCCGCGATCACGGGGGGCCACGGCGGGCCCGCGAACACGGGGGCCTGACGGATCGACAGCGAACTTCGAGGTGCGCACCTTGGCTTTCCAGATGCCGGACCGCGGCGGAGGCCCGACGGGGCCGCGGATCAGAGCGGGCCGCCCGTCCCGGCGCGCCCGTGCCCTGCTCATGACCCTGGGCGTCCTTGCCGTCCTCGGCATGGCGTTCACCATGTTCGCGGGCTTCTGGACGGACTGGCTGTGGTACCGGTCGGTGCACTACTCGTCCGTGTTCACCACCACCCTGTGGACCAAGATCGGGCTGTTCTTCGTCTTCGGCCTGCTGATGGCGCTCGCCGTGGGATTCAACATCTGGCTCGCGCATCGCCTGCGGCCTCCGCTGAGCGCCATGTCCATGGAGCAGCAGAGCCTGGACCGCTACCGGATGGGCATCGCGCCGTACAAGACGTGGCTGCTGCTCGCCGTCACGTCTCTCGTCGGCCTGATCGCGGGCGCCTCGGCGGCCGGCCAGTGGCGCACCTGGCTGATGTGGGTCAACGGCGTGCCCTTCCACCAGAAGGACCCGCAGTTCCACCTCGACGTCTCCTTCTACGCCTTCGACCTGCCCTGGTACCGGTTCCTGCTGGGCTTCGGGTTCGCCACCACGATCCTGTGCCTGATCGCCGCCGCGCTCACCCACTACCTGTACGGCGGGCTGCGCGTCACCAGCCCCGGCGCGCGCGCCACCGCCGCGGCGACCGGGCACCTGTCCGTGCTCCTCGGCATCTTCGTGGCGCTGAAGGCGGTCGCCTACTGGCTCGACCGGTACGGCCTCGCCGTCAAGTCCAGCGACTTCAAGGCGACCGGCAACTGGACCGGCCTGCGCTACGTCGACGCCAACGCCTATCTGCCGGCCAAGACGATCCTGTTCTGCATCGCGGTCATCTGCGCGCTCCTGTTCTTCGCGACCCTGTGGCGGCGCACATGGCAGCTGCCCGTCATCGGCTTCGGCCTGATGGTCCTGTCCGCGATCCTGATCGGCGGCCTGTACCCGGCCATCGTGCAGAAGTTCCAGGTGCAGCCCAACGAGCAGGCCAAGGAAGCCCCGTACGTCCAGAAGAACCTCAAGGCGACCCGTGAGGCGTACGGCATCGACGACACCAAGGTCACCGAGTACGCGGGCAAGTCCGCCACCACGGACAAGACCAAGCTGCGCGACCAGGTCGACGACACGGCCAGCCTGCGCATCATGGACCCGAACATCGTCTCGCCCACGTTCCAGCAGCTCCAGCAGATCCGGAACTACTACGGCTTCCCGACCAACCTCGACGTCGACCGGTATCCCAAGGACGGCAAGGACCAGGACACCGTCCTCGGTCTGCGCGAGCTGAACCTGGACGGCATCCCGAAGAACAACTGGATCAACGACCACTTCCGCTACACGCACGGCTACGGCGTGGTCGCCGCCAAGGGCACCGAGGCCGACGACGAGGGCCGCCCGGTCTTCACCGAGAAGAACCTGCCGTCCAAGGGCGACCTGCCCACCTACCAGCAGCGGATCTACTACGGCGAGAAGACCAGCACGTACTCGATCGTCGGCGGTCCCCAGAAGGAGATCGACTACTCCGACGACCAGGGCGAGAAGACCACCAGCTACACGGGCAAGAGCGGGGTCAACCTCGACAACCCGATCAACCGGGCCGCGTACGCGGTGGCGTTCAACGAGCCGCAGATCCTCTATTCCGGCGCGATCGGCAAGGGCTCGCGGATCCTGTACAACCGCACCCCCAAGGAGCGTGTCGAGGCGGTCGCCCCCTGGCTGACCATCGACGGGGACGCCTACCCGGCCGTGGTGGACGGCCACATCCAGTGGATCGTCGACGCGTACACCACGACGAACGGCTATCCGTACGCCTCCCGTACGACCCTCGGCGACACGACGGCCGACTCGCTGACCGCGACCAACACCTCGCGCACCGTGGTGGCCCAGCAGAACCAGGTCAACTACATCCGCAACTCGGTGAAGGCGACCGTCGACGCGTACACCGGCGAGGTCAAGCTCTACCAGTGGGACACCAAGGACCCCGTGCTGAAGACCTGGATGAAGGCCTTCCCCGGCACGGTCAAGCCCCGCAGCGACATCTCGCCGTCCCTGCTGGCCCATCTGCGTTATCCGCAGGACCTGTTCAAGGTCCAGCGTGAGCTGCTCACCCGCTACCACGTCACGGACGCGCAGACCTTCCTCAGCGGCAGCGAGGTGTGGCAGGTCCCGGACGACCCGACCAACGACTCGGGCAGCGCGGTGCCGCCGTACTACCTGAGCATGAAGATGCCCGACCAGAATGCCCAGGCGTTCTCGCTGACGACGACGCTCACGCCGAACGGGCGGGACAACCTGAGCGCGTTCATGGCGGTCGACTCCGATCCGCGCACGAGCGACTACGGCAAGATCAGAATCCTGAAACTGCCGACGAGCACCACCGTCGACGGACCCAAACAGGTCCAGAGCCAGTTCAACTCCCAGGCCGACATCGCCGAGGCCATCAGCCTGCTGAGCAGAGGCCACTCCAAGGTCGAGTACGGCAATCTGCTGACCGTGCCGCTGGACGGGGGCCTGCTGTACGCGGAACCGGTCTACGTCCGCGGCGGTGAACTCAAGTACCCCTTGCTGCGCAAGGTGTTGGTCACCTACGAGGGCAAGACCGCCTTCGAGAACACCCTGGACGAGGCGCTCAACAAGGTGTTCGGGGTGACGGGTTCGACCACGCCGCCACAGACCGGCAACAACCCGCCCGACTCCAGCAACCCGACGGTCAGGCAGGCACTGGAGGACGCCCAGAAGGCCTTCGACGCCGGGCAGAAGGCCCTGCAGAAGCCGAAGCCCGACTGGAGCGCGTACGCCAAGGCCCAGGACGACCTGGAAGCCGCGCTGAAGCGGGCCGAGGAGGCGCAGGCCAAGGCCGACAGGAGCAGCGAGGGAAAGAAGAGTTGATCTAGGCCGCTCCGCGCCGTGATACGGTTGTCAGGCAACGGCGCGGGGTGGAGCAGCTCGGTAGCTCGCTGGGCTCATAACCCAGAGGTCGCAGGTTCAAATCCTGTCCCCGCTACTGCAGTCGATGGGGCGCGTAGGAAAAGGGGTGAGGGGCGGAGGGTTTTT
>NZ_JBFAET010000191.1:0-17331 GCF_040642095.1 Streptomyces sp. NPDC020362 | reverse complement strand
GCGCCACCGGCCCCTCCTCCTTCGACTGCTCGGGCCTGACCTCCTGGGCCTACGCCCAGGCCGGCGTCTCCATACCGCGCACCTCCGAGGCCCAGTCGGGCATCGGCACCCGTCTCACACGGAGCCAGCTCCAGGTCGGCGATCTGGTCTTCTTCTTCAACGACCTGCACCACGTCGGCCTCTACGCGGGCAACGGTCAGATCCTCCACGCCCCTCGCACTGGCACGGTCGTACGGTACGAGTCGATGGACACCATCGGCGGACCGTTCATGTTCGGCGTCCGAGTCTGACCCGCACCCCCGTCCTGGACACCACGTCGCGGACACCGGAGACCTTCCCGATCTTCGGTACGTCGTTCGACGCCTTGCTGTCGCTGCCCCACTCGACGAGGGCGGCGTCGACGGCAAAGCCGACCTGGCCGACCGTGTCCTTGTCCTGGATGACGTTGTCCAGGAACAGCAGCATCGCCCCAGGAACGGCCTTCCCGATGGGGCTGCTGCCACGAACGCCGGGTGACCCGGACTGCGGTACGACGCGTTCGCGCATCAGACCCTCCAGGGCACGCCCGAGGTGACGCACAGTGAGGCGCGGGCCGAAGCATGCAGCTTCTGGGCACGTAACGGCACCCGTGTCGCAGCTGCCCGAAGGGGCGGCGTGCGGCGGGCTGCCGACCAACAGGTTCATGCCGACCCGTCCATCTGATCCATCAGACGGCGGCCCTGCTGTGGCGCAGGCCGCGCTCCTCAGCAACTCTGACTTGAAAGTGACCACCGGCGAGCCGCCCGACAGAAGGCGAGCCATTTATGGCCATCAACACGACCGATCACTGGGTCCCCCACACTTCGACCGTCCCCGCGAACGCCGGCCAGAAGGTCGACCTTTTCGTACGAGAACACGACGGCACGTCTCACGGTCCGCCGGGGAACCGCACGGCCGTCCTCATGCTGCACGGCAGGAGCGTTCCGGTTCTGGCAGGTTACGACCTTCAGCACACCTCGTACGGATGGGCCGAGGCCGTCGCCCAGGCCGGTTACGACGTCTTCATGATGGACCTCCAGGGCTCAGGCCGGTCGCCGCGCCCCCGGATGGAGGACCCCTGCAACGTCAATCCCAACCAGCAAGGCGCCGTCACTCCCCCGCTGTCGGGCCCGCGTACGGCGAGCTACCCCTATGTGCTGACCAACTCCCAGACCGACCAGGACGAGCTCAGCACCGTCGTCGATTACATCCGCACAACGCGCAGCGTCTCAAAGGTCGCCTTCATCGGCTGGTCGGCAGCCGCGTTCGCCATGGGACCGTACACGATCAAGAATCCGGGAAAGGTGGAAAGCCTGTTCCTCCTCGCCCCGATCTTCGCTCCGCTGGGCCCCACGAACCCGCCGACCCTGCCGGCACCCGGCTTCCCCACCCACGTGCTCACCCGCACGGGTCTCGACCAAGCCTGGACCAAAGAAGTGAAGTGCGCGAACCAGCGCGAGCCCGACATGCTCGACGTCGTGTGGAGCGCCCTGATGGACAACGATCCGATCGGCCGCAACTGGGGCAAGATCCAATCTTCCGGACAGCCTACGGGCGCCAGCCGGTACCGGAACTTCGTGACATGGGGCTGGAACAACACCACCGCGGGACAGGGAGGCGTCCTCGGCGGAAGCGTGCCCGTGCTCATCGTGCACGGCGAGCACGACCAGACGGCCAACACCACACCGCCCAGTCCCAACCCGGCGCTGGACTTCCACGTCCCCGCCCTCTACGACGCCCTCACGGGATCCCACAAGCTCCTCGTCACGGTGAAGTGCGCCGGCCACTCCATGCCCTGGGAAGGCCAGCACAAGAACCTGCACAACCTGTCGAAGTACTGGCTCCAGCACACCAAGGTCGACGGCAAGACCGAGGGTCGTTTCGAGATGGACGAGAACGGCACCATCAGCCCGGCACCCTAAACCCCCGACGCCCCCGGCTCGCAAAGGTCCGTCACCCGTCCACGGCCAGCCCCCTTTCACTGTGACGGCCACAGCGGTCCCCACCCTGCGGGACCGCCGGGCACCGCGGGGGGGGTTGTCACCAGCGCACCCTCAGATGTCTCAGGTTCACGCCCGGGCGCCGCTGCTCTTCACTGATCACAGGAAGACAGCAACTCGACCTCACGGGGGTACACATGCACAGCAGGAGGCACATCCTTGCAGCCGGCCTGGCCACCGCGGTCTCTGTCGTGGCCCTCACCGTCGCCGGTGTGGCGGTTCCGGCGCAGGCCGCTGCCCCGGGGACCGTCGACTGCGACGGCTGGGTGCACAACAACGATCCGGACGTCGGCATCGCGGGCTGCACGAACAACACCGACCACACCATCACGTTCCGCGCCGAGATCGTCTGCGGCTGGGCCCCGGACGTCTCCGGCAACTGGGTGACGCTGAACCCGGGACAGTACAGCGAGTCCACAGGCTCCTGCGCCTTCTACAGCACTGGTGTCGGCAGCGTGGGCTGGACCATCCAGTGACACATCGGTGTTGAGACTCCGCAGTGGGCGACCGGCACGAACGACCCACCGTTGGCATGCGCTGCGATCGACCCGTGCCCAGCGCCAGCCAGGGCGCTGGGCACGGTCGCCTACCACCAGACGCCGGCTCGCAGGGCCGCCCAGGTGGCGGAGCCCACGATCCCGTCGGGGGTGATCCCGGCATGCTGTTGGACCACGATGACCGCGTGTACGGTCTGGGGGCCGTAGATGCCGTCGACGGGGAGGGCCGGGCGGTAGCTGGTGTTGGTGTCGATCAGGCACTGCACCTCGGCTGTCCGCCGGTCCGGATAGGTCTTTCCGGGCTGCACCGGACCGTTGCCGGAGTAGTAGTTGCAGGTGGCGAGACTCTTGGTTGCTGCGGCGGGCGTGCGGGCCAGTGCGGCTGCGGATGGCTCTGCGGCGGCAACTCCGCCGACGAGAAACAGCACGGTCAAGGTCAGCACGGCGCGTCCCTGTGCGGCCATGATCCGACTCCTGTCTTGAGATCGGGGGTGTGGTGGCGTGGCGGACCGCGCGTCGGTTCTACGCCGCATCCTGTCGTGGCCCTAAGAAGGGGACACGGCGGCCCGGCACGGGCGTATCACCGTCTCGCGCCTGCGACGGGCACGGGCAAGGTGCACCGCGATGCCTGAGCGGGGCCGGACGCTCCGCAACCGATGGGAGGGTTGCGGCGGTCGGTCGACCTCGGTGCCCGGGCGGCGAGTGCCGGACCGGAGCACTGTCGGATTCCGGCCCGGCACCGCCGCTCACTTGTGGCAGTCGATGTCGTCAAGCCACCACTGGTCGAGCGCTGACCAGGTGTTCGGGCCGATGATGCCGTCGGCGCTGAGGCCGGCGCACTGCTGGAAGGCGATGGTCGCGCTCTTGGTGGCCGAGCCGAATGTGCCGTCCACGACGACCCGGCGGTCCAGGACGCTGTTGAGCTGGCACTGGGCTTGCTTGACGGCGTCACCCCTGGAGCCGACGGAGAGTTGAGGCTCGTCAGTGGTGTAGGTGCAGGTGAAGTGGTGGGGCTGGACCGGGGCGGCGGTGGCCGCCGGGGCGGTGGCGATCAGGCCGCCACCGCCCAGCAGGACCGCGCTGGTGAGCAGTGCGGCGCGGGAGCGCAACGACAGCATGCATACCTCCGATGGGAAAAGTCCGGGCGCCCAAGCACGCAGGCATCGGGGCCCGGACGGGGAAACGGGCGCGGATGGCCGACGTCGCCCCCGAAACGGTGTCCGTCGTCGGCCAGGCATCAGATTTCCGGGTCGCCTCGTTGTTGCGCACCCCGTCCCGCCGCGTGCATCAAATTCTCAAGATGGTTGAGCGCAGGAGCGGTTGACTAAACGCTGCAGGTCAGAGCGGGAAGAGACAGGCGACCAGGACGTGTTCTCCGGCCGGGACCAGCTCACTGCTCAGCTCGCCGAGCGGGTGCATGCCCACCGCCTGGTCGCCGTGTTGGGCCACCCGGGCAGCCGCAAGCCCTCACTGCTGCGCGCAGGGCTGATGCCCCTCCCCCAGAACGAGGAGTCCCCGGACCGGCGGCCGGCGGCCATCCGCATGCTCACCCCCGGACCACGGCCCATGTCCGCCCATTCTGGCGGCCCCACCAACGTTCGACAGGCGGGCAGGGTGGCCACACACGCATAGCTGCCCCGAACTATGACTCCGGGGCAGAGCCGCTCCGCCAATCCTTGGGCGCAAAGTCGCGCCGTGTGGTTAGCGTCCGATGACAGCCATTACGCGATTCAATCGTTTCCCGCAGTTGCAGACTGGTAGCAACTCTCCGCGATCGAGGAAAAGGTTCTCTTTCTCTTGGTTTCTGCGGAGTCGATCAATTCTAGCCACCCCGACCTGCTGACACTCCAGTACTCTCTCCCTATCTCCCCCTGGAAGAAGGAGCTCAGGTTCACCCTCAGTTGGGCATCGTTTGCATCCTTGAGGAGATAGGACGAGAAATACCAAGAGAATATAAGATTGGCAAAAAGCAGCTGCCTTCGCCTTTCCGCCGAGACTCCAGGAAATGGCACGCCTCCCCAGGAGGCCTGCAACATGGAATCATTCATTGACATAATCACCAGCTCCCGGTGGCGCGACCTCATGGCCTCGTCCTGAGAGATTTTGATCTGCCGTGATTGATAGGCGAGTGAAACTGCAATAATAGCGAGGGCGGCAGCCGAGATAATTACGGAGATTGCCGAGATGATCTGATTCATGTTGTCCGACCCCCCTTGGCGGGCTTCTGTCAGAACGTTGGCTGCCCACCCGTTCGACCCCTTCAAACAATCGCACTCACGTTCGGCAGGCGACCTCTATGACCGCCACTGACCGATCTCTGCGGAGCTACGGATCAGAAGGTCGCAGCAGGTGAGGACGATCTGGCGTGTGCCGGGCCGTCTCAGTTTCCGTCTCGTTCAGCGACGTTCACCACCGTTCAGGAAGGACCATCCGCAGGGGTCGTCCCGGCAATCACCCACCCATGAGCGCAGGTGAACGGCCCCGCGCGAGGCTCCGAGACCCACCCACAGACCAGGAAAGCAGGGTTGCCGTCACCTCGATCTACGAGGTCAGCCGAGATAGGGCCGCTCACGGCGCTCCAGGAAGTGACGGATCCGTAGCCGCTGCGTGTGGTGTATCGGCACCCACGAGCCCGGTGATCTCTACGTCCAGACCCGTTTCCTCCCGCACCTCGCGAACGGCCGTTCCCGGGAGTGAGTCGGTCATCTCCATGCCGCCACCGGGGAGCCTGGCGGCATTCCTGTGCGTGTGTGTGTCCTGTCAGTATCACGTCTGCCAGGTGGAGGGGCTTGTGGCAGTGGGAAGGGGCCGCTCGTCGGGCACAACGCACGACGAGAATCGAGGCGCCGGTCGGGCAGGACGCGGCTCCCGCGGCGCTCGACCTGCTGGAGCTGGTCGAGTTCGCGTGGCACGACTTCTATGGCGACGTCACGCCGGGCGAGGATGCGGTTGAGGACATCCTGACGTACTCCAGGGCGATCTTGCGCGGATGATCCGATTCGCCCGACTGGCTGTCGCCGATTGCCGGGATCTGCGGATGGCTGCCGACGAGATCAGGCCCGCCAAGAACGGCCCCGGCACTGGCGGGCTCACCTGCTGAGGTGTCGCGTGTGCCTCCAGGTGTCACCGAGCGTGGTCGCCGGGGGCGTATCGGCTCGTGCAACTCGGACAGGCTTCAGGGGTGTGGGCAGCGCCCGGAGCGATCGGTGCCGCACGCAATCGGCACAGACCCGCTCCGCTCCCCGGCTTCACCGCCCAGGCAGCTTGGGCCGGTCCGGGGTCGCGCGCGGCCCCACGGTCGGGCGCGAGGGGACCAGCAGGCACTCGATCCCCTCGCCCGCCACCCGGCCGACGTACCCCACCCCACCCACTTTCTTCCTGCTGTGGGCGGCGTGGTCGGGGGTGAAAGAGGGGATGTGGGGCTTCCGAGCACTACCCGGCAACCATGGTGACCTGCAGGTTCTCGGGCCGGTCGCGAGAGGTGCGGACGGCTGTCGGCGGGGATGTCGGACCGCCTCCCCGGCCCGGCTCACTGTCCTGTCGGCTGCTGCCTCAGCGCCCCACTCGCACGACACCCTCGTCTGGGCGGAGGATCACCGCTGTCCGCCCACGAAACTGCAGAAGCAAAGGCGGTCGGTTCCCGGAACCGAGCATGGATGTCAGGCGCCGGACCTGAAGGCACCAAGAGGCCACACGACGTCGACGGTCAGCCCGGCCAGGCGGGCCGCGGCCACGGTGTCTGCCGTACCGCCGCCGCGACCAGTGGGGGCGCTGCCGTCCCAGACGGCGACGAGGCGGTCCGCGCCCTGGAGCAGTCGGCGATTGGCCGCTTCGTAGGCGGCGCGCCCCGCGTGCTCGTAGGGCATGACCACCAATTCGGCTGCGGCGGCGTGCAGGGCGTCGAACTCGGCGAGGTCTGCGGGGCGAACCACCGCTTCCCGGTAGTCCCGCGACGGGATGATCGCCGACAGTCGGCCGCCGAGCGAGAGGATCTCCTCGGCGAAGAGGGTGTCGGCGCCGCGGGCCAAGCACGAGCGCCCCACAAGCGTGTCGTCACGCAGGTCGGCCAGTAGTTCACGGAGGCCTGTGCGGATGGGGCCGACTGTTTCGTCGGCCAGGTCCATGTGACCGGTGACGGCGATGGTGACCATGTGACAACCCGTTTCCGGCCGAGGCGATGTGCCCTTCACCCTAACCCGCTCCGGTGGCGTGGAGAGCGGGAGGTAGCGGGCGGCAGGGAACAGCCGCGGCTGTTACAGCGCGACGGCGGCGAAGCCCAGGAGGTAGGCCATGGCGAAGAGGAGAGGGATCCAGCGCTCGACGCGGTTGAGCGGGAAATAGACGCGCCAGTCACGCCCCTCGCCGAGAGCGCCCCATTCGGCGGCCACGAAGGCGCGGGCCGGCAACCGCTCCTCGAACGCTCCGATCACCTCGAACTTGCCTTTGTTCAACTGCTGGTAGGAACGAACGGTGATCCACCAGGCGGCGCACATGCCCAGCAGGACCAGCAGAGCCGCGAGGGCCAGCGCGACCGGAGCCCCGCGGTGGTGCTCCTGGGACAGCCATGTGCTGAGGAAGACGAGCAGACCGCTGTGGAGGGTCAGGAAGAAGGTGTTGGCGAGGTTGCGCCGGGCGCTGACCCGATCGGCCATCTCCACGCACAGCTTGTACTGCTCGAAGACCGCGGCGTGGTACCTCGCGGCCGTGTCGCGGTAGTCGTCCGCGTCGATGTCCTGGTTCCACAACGAGTCACTGATTCGGGCCATGTCGGCATCTCCCCCGTAGTTCGTCACCGTGCGCTCGTACAGGCCGGGGCCGCTACCGGCGGGCGACGGCCACGGGGCGCCCGCGCCGCCGCGTTCACAGCGGTGCGCGCCCCGTTCTCTCACACCGCGTTCTGGACAGGCGCGTGGGTCTGCCACGCGGTGATTCGCCTGACGATGAGGATGACCAGCACGCCGGCCCCCACATAGAGCACCGTGAGCAGGGTGGACACGTTCGCGTTGGACAGCACGTCCTGCTCGCTGTCGAACTTCGAGGACATGCGCCATTGGATCGGCTTGACGACGAGGGCGGCCGCGAACAGCGCCCACCAGGCTTTGACCAGGGTGACGGGGACGGACCGCCGTGGGGCGCTGGCCCGCCAGATGTCCGTCACTACCTGGTACGGGATCCACAGGTTGGCCACCGGGCCGACCCAGCCGCCCACCACCCAGCCCCGGGACCGGCGGTGCGCGGCGGCACCGCTCATCAGCTCGGCGTTGATCCGAGCTCGCCACAACCAGACGATGAACGCCACGCCGGCCGCGATCATCACCAGGAACGACGGCCATGACACCAGCTTCGCGAGGCCATCGGTGTCGGCGGCCTCGAGGTCCGCGTACGTCGCCCTCCCTGCCAGGTAGTCGTGGGCCACGAAGTAGAGCCGCCAGTTGGCCGCCGAAACCAACACCTCACGCACGAGCGCCAACGAGATCAGTATGGTCGCGGTGGTGGCCGCGCCGGTCACCACCCTGCGCTGCTCCGCAGCGACCGGGCTCGCGCTCGTCGGAGTGCCTTGCTGTGGACCGTCCATGATCCTCCCCCGAAGATCGTCGACCCGCTGCGCATTGCCTGGGGTCGGGATGCCATTGGCTGTTGCCCTGTTGTGTCCCCGGTTTCTCGGGATGTCATGCGAGACGGTCGTAACGGAACGGCACTAGCCGAGGCCGAACAGTTGCAGCGCCCGGGACACGAGCCAGGCCAGCAGCACCAGGGCCGTGACCAACGCGAACCCTTTCCACAACGACGTCTGCGTGGCGACGGTGGCCCGCCAGGCCATCGTCCGTCTGCGGACCCCCACGGACGCCAGGGCGGCCTTCATGGCGCGGGCCACGTGGTGCGCCGGCGAGAGCATCATCGTCGAAACCAGGCCTGCCTTCATGGCGCGGGCCGCGCGGCGCACGAGCGCGCCCCTCGGGGTCTTGGCACGGGGTACGGGTCCCACCGGGTGCACATGGGGCGTCCAATCGGGGGCGAAGGTAACGACGGCGGAAGTCCAGAGATCGCCCCCGGCCTCCTCGTTCAGCCGGGACGGGGTCGGCAGGTGCTCGTCCAGCCGTTCGGCCACCTCTGGTAGTCCGCCCGGCGTCAGCAGGACGAGCTTCCGCGCCGGCTGGGTGGCCCGGGCCTGCTGGACCTCCCACCACAGCCCCTCGCCCAAGCCCAGTCGCAGCACGATGAGTTGGGACAGCTCCATCAGCCGCAGCACCGTCGGCTGCCAGTCGTCGAGCGGCAGGTAGAACCGCGCCGCACCCAGCCGCGGCAGCGGCTCCCCGGGTCTGCCCACCGTGATCACGGGGCCGACGGCGCCCAACGCGCCCGTGAGCTGCTCCTCCCGCGAGTGGATGCTGACGAACGCCGCCGAGTCGTCGACCTGGGACGCGGTGTCGTCGTCGGCGAAACTGCGCAGGTAGAGCACGGGTTGGCGGCCGTCGGCCAGCAGGGCCTGGGCCGCGCCGCGCGCCGAGCGCGGGCGGGTGTAGCGCAGGCTCAGGACCCCGGCCCCCAGCGCGGCCAGGCCACCGGCCAGCAACAGCACGAACTCCATCGGCGGCATCCCGTAGCCCCGCCGCTGCGCCGCGCTGACGGCGAGGGCGCCCGTCGCGAACAGCACGTATCCAACGCCGCTGGCCAGCAGGAACACCGGCCGCCGCCACCATGGCCGACGCGGGACGAACCGGCTGACCACGCCGACGATCTCCGCTGCGCCCCATCGGCGACGACGCCGCAGCCACAGCGCCGGCACGAGAAGCACCACGGCCGGAACCGCCCACCACAGCGCGGTCGCGCTCGACGAGCTGAGCTCCCGGTCGAGCCCCACCTGATCCTGCTCGACATCGGCCGCCAGCACGGCGACTCGCTCGCGGGCAAGGGAGAACCGGCCCTCCTCGGCGTAGCGGGTGGCGGAGGAGACCACGGACCGGCTTCCCCCTGACGGGGCGTTCTTCTTGAACCACCTGTCGTCCTCACGGATTTCAGCGCGCGCGGACACCTCCCCGTCGGCGTAGCGGTCCAGCGCGGCGGTGAACGCGGCGGCCTGCGCCGGGGCGCCGCGGAAGCGGTCGCAGGCCCGCAGGTCCAGGCCCGCGCTGATCGCCAAGTGCAGCGCGACGTAAGCCGTGACGATCGCGACCGCCGTGACCAGCCGGGCAAACGCCCTTAAGCCCGAAGACACCCCAGCCCACCCCCCCACCTCGCCCCAGCACCATCCGCCGCAGACTGCGTCCCGTAGTACCACCCCGGCCCACCGGCCGTGGCCGGTTCAGGCCACAACCGCCCACCAGACGACACCGCGAGTGCTCACCGGCGCACGCTGCTTCCGCAGATACCGCGGCCCCGCCAGGATGAAGCTTCCTCATCGGTGTTCCCGCCGCCTGCCGACATCGGCGGCGCAGACGGCCCATTCCCCGGCCGATGGCTTCTGCCACTGGACGGCGACCTTGATGTGGACGCCGGGCATTCGGGTGAGGATCGCGGCGGGACGTTCGGTTGTGAGGGTGAGGCGTCGGGCGTCGGGCGTCGGGCGTCGGGCGTCGGGCGTCGGGCGTCGGGCGTCGGGCGTCGGGCGTCGGGCGTCGGGCGTCGGGCGTCGGCCCAGCGTTTCTCGCTGTCGATGGTGCCCTGTCCTTCCTCGGCCGCTGCGACCTGCTGTTCGTGGCCGCATTGGTCGTGCCGCTTGGCGGCGGCGCGGGCCAGATGCAGGGCGGCGAAGAGCAGGGGGTGATGGCGAGGCCGCCCGGCGCGCTGGAGGCGTAGGCGAGTTCCTTGGCGGTCTTACTCAGAGCGGTGGCGGCTTGGTGGTCGGCGCGTTTGGCGGAGTGGCGGGCGCGTCCCCACCGCCTGCTCGATGCGGACCAGCACGTCACCGGCGTGCGCGGGGACAGCTCCTCGGTGGGTGGAACCAGGTTACGCCAGGAGGTCCCGGTGTGAATCTTGCAGACCATGCTGTTGATGATCTTCCGGTCTTCGACGCGAGGTGGGCCCCGCCCCGGTCCGCGGTATCACCGTGGCGAGCAACTCCCAATGACGATCTGTGAGTTCGGGGAGACGTAGCACCCCGCCGTGATTGATCCATCGCCCGGTGATCTCCGAAGCTCGGCCTAGAGCAGGATGCGGAGGTCGAGCACGGGCCCGGTGGCGTAGACCGGTGTCGCGTCCAGTTTCCCCAGGACATGGAGCATCGGCTTGTTGCTCGCCGCCACCGCGGCCGCCAGCGTGTGGTGCCCCTCGCGGCGGGCCACGGTCGCCGCATGTTCGGCCAGCGCGGTGCCGAGCCCCATGGCCTGCCACACGTCCTCGACCAGGATCGCCAGTTCGCCCACCCCTTGCCGATCGGTGCGCATGACGTTGGTCATGGCGATGATGTGGTCCGTACGCTCGGCCGGAGTGGTCACCAGCGTGGTGCCGCGCTCCGGGCTGGACAACTGACGCCATTCGGCAGGCGAGAGCCCGGACTTGCCCGCGTGGTACCGCAGGGCGCGGCTGCCCGGCGAGCAACGGCGGTGCAGTTCCTGGACCGGCGCCAGGTCGACGGGGGCCGCCTCCCGTGTCCGGGTGGCGGTGCCGTCGGTCAGCGTGATCGAGTGTGCGGCGTCTCGACGGCCGGCGTCGGACATCGTCGCTCTCCTCACATTGCAATCGTGAATGCTGCGCAAGGCGTCCCGGGACGCAAGCGCGACCTTGCTACCGCAGCAGTCTTTTGCTGCATCCAGGCCGACTCAAGAGGACTTCGCGCCACATTGGTCGCGCTGTGCATTCACTCAACCACGCAGAGAAGCGAAAACAATGAGGAATCGTGTCGGCATCGACACCGATGCGGGGCACTGCTCGGGTCTTCGCTCAAGGATTTACACGGAGGGCCGCCCGGCCCTCGCTGCCGGGGCAGGCCGAGAACGTCCCCACTTCGCGTACGCGACCCACTTCCAATCGGCCCTTGCAGAAGTTGTTGATCATGTGGGCCTCGGGTCGTCTCGTCGTTGGTCCTGTCATGGGGAAGAGACAGCCGCGGCCGTGGACCGTGTCGGATGAACTGTGGGCGCTGATCCAGCCGTTGTTGCCCGGGCCGGGACTGAAGCAGGTCGAAGGACAGCGGCGTTTCTCTGTACGGCTTCCGACGCTTGCACAGGACTCTGGTCCTCCTGCTGAGCCGTCCGTTCGGGGACCGCTCCGCCCCGCTCGCCGGCGAGGAAGCGGCCGCGACAGCGGGTGGCGGCACAGGATGGCGGACGGACGTCGCCCTCGCCGCGACCGCCGCCTACGCACCACCGTCGGCGTCAGCACCGCCGTCGACAACCCCACCTTGCTCCAGTGGATGCGCCGCGAAGCCCTCTCCGGGAGATGAGCCGATGCGTCCGTACCCGTCGGGGCGCCGACGCGGTGGGCGCGGCACTGGCGCCCCTCACTTGTCGTTGGGCATGACCGTCACCACCTTGCCCTTGGAATCCGCCTGGAGGTAGCCGAGCTGGCCGTAGGCATTGCTGAGGTACACGGCCATGCCGTCGGGCGTGCCGAAGTCCTTGTCCGCCAGTTTCAGGACGAGATAGCGCGTGGTCACGTGATCGACGTTCAGCTTCTTCTCGCCGTCGCGCAGGAGTGCCGGCACCGCGTCCCAGTTGAACCCGTCAAGGGTGACGGGTTTGTCGCCGTCGAACAGCGTCGAGCTGATGATGCCCTTCTCGACGGCCTGCCCGGGACGGTACGTGTACGTGTCGTACTTGGTGTCGCTGCCGTTCACCATCAGATCGGCGGTGACGTAGTCCGGATAGACCGTGAGGCCTCCGAATCGGTTCCTGCCGGTCTCCTTCTTGAACGCCGCAACGGCGGTGCGGATACCGGATGGTGTCAACAAGTCGGTCTTACCGGTCCGTTCGTTTCCCGCCGGCGAGGCCGAGACGGGGGTCGATCCACCCGATGGCCCTGCCCCGGTGGTGGAATCGGCGGATTTTGAGGAGCCGGACGCGCCGGAGGCATGGGTGCCTCCGTCGGGCCGCAGCGTCCATATGAGAGTGCCGGCGAGCGCCACTCCCGCGACGGACAGGCCGACCCACATCCAGCGCCGGCGGCTCTGGTGTACCGCCACGGTCGTGGACCCGGGCCGCGCGTCGTCGGGGCCCGGTGCCACGGTGTGCCCGGGGCGGCTGTCATAAGGTCCCGGGAACATCGCGGGTGCCGGACCGAAACCGCCCGACGCCGACGTGTTGCCGGGAGCCGGTACCGCGGGCATCGCCGGCGCGGGGCCGGGAACCGGTGTGGCAGGAGTCTGCGGATCGGAGAGGGGAGGCGGTCCGCCGAGCGGGGGGTGCAGTTGGTACGAGGTGGGTGTCACGGCGACACGGGAGGCGGCGTCCAGCATCCGGTCCAGCTCTGCGGCGCCGGGCCGTGCCGCAGGGTCGCGGACGAGGACCCGGGCCAGGACGTCCCTCAGCGCGCCTGCCCGGGCCGGTGGCGGGATCTCTTCGCTCAGGACGGCGGCGAGCGTCGCCAGGGTCGTGTTCCGGCGCAGCGGGTGATGACCCTCCACAGCGGTGTAGAGCAGCATTCCCAGCGACCACAGGTCCGACGAAGGGCCGCCGTCGTGGCCCGAGACGCGTTCGGGTGCCATGTAGTCGGGCGTGCCGATGATCGACCCGGTGGCCGTGAGGGAGGTCGACTCGCGGATCGCCGCGATACCGAAGTCGGTGAGCACAGGACGGCCGTCGGGACGCAGGAGAACGTTGGCCGGTTTCACATCGCGGTGCTGGATGCCGACCTCGTGCGCGGCGCGCAGGGCGGCCAGCACCTCGCGTCCGATCAGCGCCGCTTCCCGGGGTTCCATCGGTCCGCGGGCGAGACGATCGGCCAGGGAACCACCGGTGACGAGTTCCATGACGATCCAGGGGTAGGTCTCCGGGCCGCCGTCCACGATGTGATGGATCGTCACTACGTTGGGGTGGTCGACCCGGGCCAGGGCGCGTGCCTCCCGCAGGACCCGCTCCCGAAGCATCCGCGCGGCTTCCGGATCGTACTCGGCGAGGTCCGGATCGGGCGGCCGGACCTCCTTGACGGCCACGCTCCGGTGCAGCACCAGGTCCCGGGCCAGCCAGACCGTGCCCATACCGCCACCGCCGAGCCGTTTCTCCAGCTCGAACCGCCCGTCGACAACCCGTCTACCGCTGTTGTCGCTGCCCGCATCGTTCATGGACGGGAGCATAGTTGCCGTCGCCGACACCCTGCGCAGGCCACCCGCAGTCCTGCAGTCCCGCGGCCGCGGGCGACGCGGGCTCGGAGAGCCACGACATCGACGGTGACGGCAGCTGCCGACTCACCGCCGCGGGCGACCTGCCCGTCCGTGCGCCGCTGAAGGGCCCGCTCGCCGACGACGACGCAACGGACACCGCCGCACTGCTGCCGGGAAGCCCCGCCCTGGACGCGGCGGCCGACTGCCCGGCCACCGATCAGCGCGGTTCCGCCCGCCCCCGGGGCGCCTGCGACATCGGCGCCCACCAGCACACGCCATGACGACAACACGCGCACCGGCAGGCCCCGCACACGGCGGTCAGGACCACCAGTACGGCCAGTGCGTGCGCCGGGGCCCCGGCACGGGACGCGCCCGGGAAGGACCCGGGCCGGAGGGCTCCTCGCACCTCATCGCCGGTCATCGGCTTCACCGATGCTCACCTCCCGTCGTGTGCGGTCCGGCGGGGGCGTACCTGCTCGCCGCCCGGTCGCACCCGCGTCAGTGTGCCGGGGCCGCGTGCACGGGCACATCCGTGAAACCACACACCACCGCACATCCGGCCCGGGCACCTGGGAGGCGGCGAAACACGTGGGAAGTTACGTGTTTTCACTGAGGCCGCTCCCCCTCGCGGCCGTCTACGTTCAGCAGCCGGACGACTCCAGCGGGGCAGAGGGGATTGCGTGAAAGGCAGCGCCCGAGGTGCAGGGGGAATTGGGGTGACGCTCGTGGTGGCGGGGAGTCTGCTGGCCGGGTGCTCGGCACAGGGGGCGGACGGCGGCTCCGCCCGGCGGACCGGGTCACCCGGGCACAGTGCCTCGCCGGAAGCGGCGGCGCCACCGTCGGGCGGCTCTTCCGCCACCCCCGCCTTCACACCCGACGCCGACCTCGTCCCGAGGACCTCGAAGGACGGGCGGAACCTGGTGGACTCCGTGGTGTTCGCTCCGGGCGACTGGGGCCGGGGCTTCGTCGCGCAGAACCCGGCCGAGAGCACCCCGGGCACCTGGCCCGTGCTGGACGACAACTGCCGCTGGGAGCGGCAGAAGCTCCCCCGAGGCGTACTGGCCGGCCTGTCCCGCTACAGCCGGCTGCCCGCCGGCGGAGGCAAAGGGGCCGTCAAGGTGACGGCCGAGGCCACCGCGCACTCCTTCGTTCTCGGCGCCGACGAACAGCTGAGCACCACCCTGGAGGAAGTCCTGCGCTGCCCGGAGCAACAGCCACGGGCCGACGAGCGGATCACGGGGCTGAACTCCCTCGGCACCCCCTTCGGCGCCCGCGAGCAGGAGTACGCCGACGACTCGGTACTGGAGGCCGGTCAGTACGTCGGGAAGGGCGGCAACGCCCAGCCGTACCTGTGGATGGTCGCCCGGCTGGGCACGGTTGTCGTGGCCGTCTCCGTGACCGGCGGTAAGGGGTACACCCAGGAAGAACTCCAGGAACTGGGCAGCACCGCCCTGGGCCGGATGCTGGTGCGCGTCCAGCAGCGGTTGAAGGGGAAGTGATGGAGCCGCTGCGTACCTCGGACCCCTCCAGGCTGGCGGGCCATCGGCTGCTTGGGCGGCTCGGCGCGGGTGGCATGGGTGTGGTGTACCTGGCCCGCTCGGCCGGCGGTTCACTGGTCGCGCTCAAGGTGGTCCGGGCCGAGTACGCCGAGGACGCCGGATTCCGGGAGCGGTTCCGGCGCGAGGCGGAGACGGCCCGCCGGATGACCAGCCCTTGGGTGGCGTCCCTGGTGGACGCTGATCCCGAGGCGGCGGAGCCCTGGCTGGCCACCGTCTTCGTGCCGGGGCCCTCGCTGGGCGAGGCCGTCGCCGCACACGGGCCGCTGCCCGTACGGAGCCTGCGGGTGCTGGGCGCCCGGCTCGCCCAGGCGCTGCGGGACCTCCACGCGGTCGGTCTCGTGCACCGGGACGTCAAGCCGGGCAATGTGCTGCTGGCGCTCGACGGGCCCCGGTTGATCGACTTCGGTGTGGCTCGCGATCCGCAGGACACCGCGCTCACATCGACCGGTGTCGTGGTCGGCACCCCCGGTTTCCTGGCACCGGAACAGGCGCAGGGCGGGCAGGAGGTGGGTCCGGCCGGCGACGTGTTCTCGCTGGGCTGCGTGCTGGCCCATGCGGCCACCGGCCACCCTCCCTTCGGTACCGGCTCCCTCGACGCGCTGCTGTACCGAACGGTCCACGACACCCCGGACCTGGAGGGCGTCCCGCAGGAGCTCGCCGAAGTAGTGCGCGGCTGTCTGGACAAGGACCCGCGGCAGCGGCCCACTGCGCAGGCGTTGTCGCAGGCCCTTGCGGCCACCGAGCCGGCCGATCCGCGGGAGATCCTCCGGGCGGTGCGTCCTTCGGTGCAGCAGGACCGGGAGTCCGGTGACGAGGCCTGGTTGCCCGAGCCGTTGATCCGGCTGATCGCCGAACGGTCGGCCGCCGGGCTCGGGCTGCCCGCCGCCGACGACACCGAGGTCGCCTCCGAGTCCGCCGACACCACTGCGGCGGACGACGCGGACGAACAGCCGTCGAGGCGTGCCGTCGGCAGACGCCGTTTCCTCCTCCTCACCGGGGGCGCGGTGACCGTCACGGCCGGAGGCGGTCTGGGCGCCTGGGCCGCGCTCTCCGGTGACGGCAAGGGGAGCGGCTCCACCACCGCCCCGACGGCAACCGGCCCCGTGCACACGATCGGCCTGCACGCCGATCTGAGCGGTGACCACAGGACGGTGGGCCGGGCTCAGGAGCGGGGGCTGCGGCTCGCGGTCGACGAGTTCAACTCCCGTGACGACAGGCCGTTCACGCTCGCCGTTCGGGCGCTGGACGACGGCGGGGATCCGGCCAGGGCCCCGGCGGTGGCCGAGCGACTGGTCGCCGACCCTTCCGTGCTGGCCGTGATCGGTCCCACCACGGACGACACCGCCCTGGCGTCACTGGCGAGGTACGACGCCGCGTCGCTGCCCCTCATCGCGGTGTCGCCCGGCGCCACCGTGCTGGGGGTGATGGGCAGCCGGTCCTTCCTCCACGCCCGCGTGACGGACACCGTCCTGCCGTTCTATCTCCAGGTCTATCTGCACGGCACCGCGAAGTCGCACACGATCGGAATCGTCGACGACCGGGCGGCGGACGCGTACGCATGGGAGATCAGCAGCTCGCTCGCCCGCATCCTTCGCAAGAGCCGGCAGCCGGCCGTCCCCAAGGTGGTCAGTGCGTTGCGCAGGGACTTCGGACCGACCCTCGACGCCCTGCTCGACGGCGGCGCGGACTCCGTGGTCTTCGCCGGATACCACGACCGCGCCGCGCTGCTGGCCCGAGAAATGACGCACCGCCACTTCCCGGGCGCGCGAGCCGCCGCCCAGGGGGTGCTCGACAGCCGCTTCCTGCACGCCGCCGGGGACGCGGCCGACGGCTGGGTGATCGTCGCTCCCGTCATGGACGCCTCCGTGGCACCCGAGGCCAAGGCGTTCGCGGCCGCGTACCGCAGGCGCTTCGACGCGGAACCGGAACGGTATGCCGTCGAGGTGTACGACGTGGCCCGGTTGATCGTGCAGACTCTGAGTTCGCCGGCTGCCGGGCGC
>NZ_JBFAET010000190.1:0-17336 GCF_040642095.1 Streptomyces sp. NPDC020362 | reverse complement strand
GTGCGACGTCCTCCAGCGCCTGCTCGGCCACCGTGACGTGGCCAGCCAGAACGTGTACCGCAACCCTTCCGACGCCCGGGTCGCTCACGCCGCCCAGGCCGTGAACGACAAGATCTTCGGACCAGCATGACGACTTCTGCACCTCTGCCCGCTCCTGCCCCCGCGACCGAGTGGGAACCGGACTGGGACTACCTGGCCCGGCACGGCCTCGACCGCTCCCCGCTCCAGCTGTGCTTCCCCCTGGGCGCCGACTGGCATTTGCTGCGCCGCTGCCCGCACACCGGGTGCGACCGGCCGGCCACGAGCTAGTGCTCTGACCGGGAAGGTTCGCCGGGTTGGTGGTTGCGGCGGTTGGCTGTGCGGTGACGTCCGTGGGTCCGACCGTTGGGGGTGTAGTGGCTGAGCCTGTCCATGTGCGCAGGTTCACCGACCAGGAGGGGCAGAAGCTGCAGCAGATCGTGCGCCGGGGCAGCGCCAGTTCGGTGCGGTTCCGGCGCGCGATGATGCTGTTGGCCTCGGCTGGCGGGAACCGGGTCCCGGTGGTCGCCCAGCTGGTGCAGGCCGACCAGGACACCGTCCGCGACGTGATCCACCGGTTCAACGAGATCGGCCTGGCCTGCCTGGCCCCTCGGTGGGCGGGAGGCCGTCCCGCCTGCTCAGTCCTGACGACGAGGACTTCGTCGCCGCGACGGCCACCACCCGCCCGGTCAAGCCTGGCCAGCCCTTCACCCGATGGTCGATCCACAAACTCGCCGCCTACCTGCGGAAAGTCCACGGCCGCGTGATCCGGATCGGCCGGGAGGCGTTACAGTGCCTGCTCGCCCGCCGCGGCATCACCTTCCAGCGCACCAAGACGTGGAAGGAGTCCCCGGACCCGGAGCGCGACGCCAAGCGGGACCGCATCGAGGAGGTGCTGGAGCGCTTCCCGGACCGCGTGTTCGCGTTTGACGAGTTCGGCCCGCTCGGCATCCGGCCCACCGCCGGGTCGTGCTGGGCCGAGCAGGGACATCCCGGGCGACACCCCGCGACCTACCACCGCACCCACGGTGTCCGGTACCTCCACGGCTGCTATTCGGTCGGCGACGACACCGTGTGGGGCGTCAACCGGCGTAAGAAGGGCGCCGCGAACACCCTTGCCGCGCTGAGATCGATCCGCGCGGCCCGCCCGGACGGCGCCCCCATCTACGTCATCCTGGACAACCTCTCGGCCCACAGGGGCGCAACGATCCGACGCTGGGCGAGGAAGAACAGGGTCGAGCTGTGCTTCACCCCGACCTACGCGTCCTGGGCGAACCCGATCGAGGCCCACTTCGGGCCACTGCGGCAGTTCACCGTCGCCAACTCCAACCACCGCAACCACACCGTGCAGACCCGGGCCCTGCACGCCTACCTGCGCTGGCGCAACGTCAACGCCCGCTATCCCGACGTCCTTGCAGCCCAACGGCGCGAACGCGCACGCATCCGCAGCGAGAAAGGCATCCGATGGGGCGGACGCCCCAACGGTGAAGCAGCGTGACGTTCCAGGATCAGGGCTGAGGGCCGTTCCGCAGGTCAACGAATCCGCCCTCCCCTTCGGCGCGGAAGGTAATGGCTTCCGTACCGATACCGAGAGCGTCGAGCAGGATATCGAGAGCCGCCTCTATGTCAGTCTGAGCGCGTCCGACCCAGACGAAGACATCGGGGCAAGGACTGCCCTCCAGTCGGCTGAGCGCGAAGTCGATCCTCTGGATGCGGAACATCGCCGCATCCACCGCGCCAAGGTCCTCCCAGCCCCGTTCGATGTTCAACCGCAGCCGCGCGGCCAGGACGTCCAGGGACGGCGACAGGCCGGCAACCAGTCGGAAGGAACTCGCCGCGTACTCCCACATGCTGGCCTGGAACGCCGGGTTTCGCTTACCTCCCTGGTACGCCGGCGCGCGTTCCCAGTCCGATTCTGGCCCAGGAACCTCGACCTCCGCCATGCGCCCTCCCCACCCCGCTGCTGAGCTGTGACGCCTCACTCTAGAAGCTCGGCTCCTGACGTCACGGATCACCAACCCGGTGAACGTATGTGGTCAGAGCACTAGCCGTGGCTGTGCCACCGCTGCGCGTCCGACTGGCGGGAGGCCGGCGCCCCCGGCGACATCGACAGCTGGTGCGCAAGCACGCCCGTCCCGTTCGCCCGCCGCGCCTACGCCGAGCATCGGTGCCGGGTGGGTTGCGACCGTGCCGCGGAGGCCAGCGGCCTGTGCAAGAGCTGTGCCTCCGAGCGCCGGGTGCTCGGGCTGACCGTCGAGGAGTACCTCGCCCGGGGCCGCGCCCCTCGTCCGGGCTTCGGGAAGTGCCTGGTCCGCGTGTGCCCGCGCATGGCCGTAGTGCGGCGGAGCCGGCGTGCCTGCCGCACCAGCGGCAGTGGTCCAACGCGGGGACGCCCGACCGCGAGGCGTGGGCGCTGACGGCAGCCGCCATCTACACGTCCGTCGACGTGGTCCCGCTCACCGATCTTGCGTCGGCGGTCGTGGTGCAGGTGCTGCGTGGGTACGCGGCCCAGCTCCGCCAGGGCGGCCGGATCAGCCCCGCACAGGTCAAGTCGGCGGTGCGCTGGCTGTGCGACCACGCGGTCGACGATCTGGCCGCCGCGGAACTGCCGCCCAAGGGTGCGACGACGACGTATCTGCGGCTGTGGCAGCGGACCCTGCCGCTGCTGGAGGCCGACCCGGCGACGGAGCACACCCGGACCCTGGTCCGGCTGCGCAACCTCAACCCCCGCTACAAGGGCGGGAGCGTCCATCTGCGGGACGTCCACGCCCCCTGGGTCACACACCTCGCCCAGCAGTACCTGCTACGCCTCGCCACCGCCGGCGCCTCCTCGGCACGATTGATGACCGTCGGCTACGCGGCCCGGTGGTTCGCGATGTTCCTTCGCACCCTGCCCGGCGAAGGCCGAAGGCCGGGCGACGTAGGCCGGGACGGCGTGCCCGCCTACCTGCGCTGGCTGACGCACCGAGCCCGCGACACCAGCGACTACCAACTCCTCAACGACGACGACCCGGTACGGCAGGTCGTCGCCGAGCGCCTCCTGCCATCCCGCCGAGGCGCCGGGCCTTTGCTGGTCACACCGGTACGCCACTACGAGCTGGTCAAGGTACTGCGTGAGGTCCTCGAACACGGCCGGGCATGGCTCGCGGACAACCATGCGGCGGACGTCCATCTGCTGGAGATGGACGTGCCGCCGTACCCGGAACGGGACGACACGGCCAACGAGCTGGAGGGCCGCTCCCAGGACGCCCTGCCCGAACAGGTCTTCCTCCAGCTCATGGACGAACGCAATCTCGCCCTGCTGCCGGCCGGTACCCGCCGCAACTACGTCGAGCTGGCCATGCGTGTGGGCCGGCGGCCCTGGGAGCTCCGCCACCTGGAATTCGACTGCCTCCAGTGGCACGACATCGACGTGGAGGACCCGGACGGGACGGTGCGCCGCCGGTCCTACCCCTTCCTCGCCTACTGGATGCAGAAAGTCCGCCGGCGGCACAAACTCCCGCTCCATCCCAGCGACGCCGAGGTCATCACCCGCCAGCAGGACCACCTGCGGTACGAAGCCCCGCACCTGTTCCACGAAGACGGCCGGCCCCGCTCCACCCGCATGCTGCTGTTCCCCACCCCTCGCCGCTCCCGTGCCAACGCACTCGGCGAGCGAGCGTACGGCAGCGGCACAATCGGCTACTGGCTTCAGACCTGGCTCGACCAGTTCGCCGTAACCGACGAACACGGCAAGCCCTTCGACCCGGCACGGGTGTTCCCCTACGCCTTCCGGCACACCTACGCCCAACTCCGCGCCGACGCCGGCGTCCCGCTCGACATCCTGCAGGTCCTCATGGCCCACCAGGACCCCTCCACCACACAGGTCTACTACCGGCCCTCGGACCCCTGGCGAGTGGAAGCGGTACGCGCCATCGCCGCCAAGTACCAGTTCGACCTCACCGGCGGCCGGCTCCGCGCCCGCACCCCCGGCGATGACCTTGCCGACCGGATCCGCGCAGGCGTCGGCTCGGTGCCCGTCCCCGCGGGACGCTGCCACGAAATGAACAACGTCCGCGCCGACGGACACGGCTGCCCGGTATACAACCGTTGCTTCTCCTGCACCCTCTACACCACCGACTTCACCCACCTGCCCGAACTGCGCCAACTACGCGCCGGGAAGGGGGAGCAGCTCGCCGCGCTGGAAAGCGCCTACGGCAGCGTGCTCACCGCGGGCCCCCTGAGCGCGGCGAACCTGGAGCTGCTGCGCAGGGAGATCCAGCAGATCGACGAACTCGTCGGCAAATGCGAAGCCGACATCGGCTCCCTCACCCCCCGAGGAACGGACCACGGTGGAGTCCTGGCTCCACACCCGGGACCGGTTCCTCACGGTCATCCCCGTAGCGGCGGTTCTGGCCGGACGGCAGAGCCTGGACCAGCCGACCGTCGACCCGATCCTCACCGAGAGGACGACCGGATGACGCGCGCGGCCGCCCCGCTCAAGCAGCCCGGCCAGGCAACGATCCCTGCCAGTCGGGCCGAGGTCCTCGATGCCGGCAGGGCGGCTGCCGTTCAGCGGTGCCGTGCCGACAGCGAACAGTGCCGGCAGCGGGTCCTAACCGTCCTGGCCGCGATGCGCAAGAGCCGCCAGGCCCTCTCCGACGCGGAGATCACCCGGCGGGCCGCCGTCAACCCGCAGTACCTTCAACGCCACCGCGACCTCAAAGCGGAAGCCGAGACGGTCCGCGCCCAGCTCGCCCAAGACGGGCCGCGGGCGGCAGCAGCAGCGACCGCCCGCAAAAGTGGCGGCCCTCGAAGTCGAGAACCGCATGCTCCTGGAACAGAACGCCGCCCTGCAACGGACCCTTCACGAGGTGCAGAACGAGCTGCGCACGCTACGCGCCCACGAACTGGGTGCCCACCTCCGCGACGGCCTGAACGCCCGCTCGCTGCGCGACACGGAGATGGAGGAACTGCGCGAGCAACGAGACGCCGCACTCGCAGCCAGCCGCCAAGCAGAGACCGCCATGCAGGCACTCCGCAACGTCAACCAGCGGCTGATGATCGAGAACAGCCGGCTGATCGCCGCAGATGCTCCGAAAGCCCCCGGACAGCCGCAGCCACCCCCGAGCCGCCCGGCCCTTGAGGAAAGCCCGCCACTAACCTCGATCTTTCGCGAGGGGTCGTCACGTTGGTGACGGCCCCCTCTTCGGGTTTGTGGCGTTGTGGTTTCGGTGTTCGGGCAGGTTGGTGGCCCGGCTGTCGCGTCGGGTGGGCGCCGGGTTCCACGGCTCCGGTCGGGGTGATGCGGTCGTAGGGACGGGAACTTCCTGGTCAGCCGGGGTTGGGGAGAGCTTCGAGTCGTGTCAGGGCGCTTGTGATCACCCGGAAGCAGTACCCGGATCGGGATCAGACGCAGTGGGACCACTCCCGGGAGATCCGGGACCTGCTCGGGCTGCGTGAGTTCGACTCGGCGGAGTTGGAGTTGCGGGCGTTCGTCGCGGGTTGGGTGTGGGTCTCGAACCCACGACCGCTATCCGATCGTGCGCACCCACACCGACGGGCAGGTGCGGGCGCTGCGTCCGCTCGACGGCGAGGACGCCGGGTAGCTCGGGGCAGGAGGCCCCGAGCTATGCGCCGGGCACGACCGGATCGCTCGACGACGCGATCAGCCACACGATCTGATCGCCGATGGGACGCGCACCCGGCGCAGGGCGGGCATCGTCACGTGTTGACGTCGACCCGGCTAATGCAGTTGCCCTTGTTCCAAAAGCTCCCAGGCGGCATCCCCGGCTGGTATTTGCCGCCATCGTAGACCAGCGCCGCCCACTGGTTGCCGGTTTCGACCCAGTTCACGGAACAGAAATCGACGTAGTGAATGCCATTGCTGGTGATACATGAGTAATCACCACTGTAGAAATGCACTTCCACGGCGAGGCCGCAGTTGAGGCTGGTGGCGTTGGGCCTGATGACGTGGGGAGTCGGGGCTGCGGGTCCGGAGCTGGCGTGCGCCGCGGTCGGCGCGGCCAGCATCAGACCGCAGCTGGCTATGACTCCCGCCGTCAGCTGCGCAGCCTTCTTCATCGTCGCGCGCTTGGGCTTTCCGAGTTTGGGCATTGGGTGTCCTTTCCCCTCCGATGCGGCCTGGTGGAGCGGTTGCCTGCGCGGACCTCGACTTGACCAAATCGTCGCGGCCGTTTAGCGAAGGTGTCATTGAGCAGTGTCAAGAGTTCCTGCTGCGTTATCGACTTACCGCTCCCGAGTCGTTGGTGCCCCTTACCGGGGCAGTTGGTCGTTCTCTCGTGCTAGTGGGACCTCCAGACTCGCTGCGGATCCCGTCGGATTCGGCTTCGAGCCATTGCCCCCGACTGCCGGACCGTGACGCTACGGTCACGAGTCCTTGGTCCGTCCTAGATTCGGCCTAGGCGCCTCGATCTTTCCCGAGGGGCCGTCGGCTTGCTGACGGCTCCACTTCGGGTTTGTGGTGTTGTGGTTTCGGTGTTCGGGCAGGTTGGTGGCTCGGCTGGGTTCCACGGCTCCGGTGGGGGTGAGGCTGCTCGTGGGAGCGGGAAGTTCCTGGTCAGCCGGGGTTGGGGAGGGCTTCGAGTCGTGTCAGGGCGTCTGTGACCACGTCGGTCCAGGGCCAGTGTCTGGCGAGGCGGAGGATGCGGCGGCCGGTCGTCACGAGCTGGGCGATGGCGGAGAACAGTCGCAATCGCATGCGGCGGGGTTCCCACTTGCGGGCGGTGCCGGTCAGCGCGAGCATGGGCATCCAGGCCCGCTTCTTCATCTGAGGAGTGCAGCTTTCCCTCCGACGACCAGGACCTTAGACAAGTCCCATCGTCCCAGGGCAGCAGCACTCCTCGCTTATTTGATCACGGACCGGACATCCACCCTCGCGGAAGCCCGAGGCTACGGCGACGATATGGACACGCGTCCGGCGGCCGTCCTAGATTCGTCCTAGTGCCAGGTCAGCGAGGGGACCAACGCTGATCATGAAGTACCTGGGGGGAAGATGAGATTCGGCGTACTGGGGCCGTTACATGCCCAGATCACCGGACGAGAGGTCCGATTAGACGGACCGCGGCAGGCCAAGATGCTGGCCGCGCTTCTGATCGACGCCAACAACATCGTCGCCATGGAACGGCTCGTCGCCGTGATGTGGGACGGGAAAGCGCCCGCCACTGCGGTCCGTCAGGTCCAGGACGCCGTCTCCGGGCTGCGCCGCAACCTCGCCGCGTGCGGAGCACCAGGCCCCTTGATCAGTACGCGGCGCGGCGGCTACGAGATCCACCTGTCCCCGGATCAGCTCGACCTGCTGGAGTTCGACCACGAGCGGCGCCTCGCCGAACGGCACACGGACCCGTCCGAGACAGCTGTAGCACTTCGGCGGGCGCTGGCCTGCTGGCGCGGGCGTGCCCTGACCGACATCTCCAGCCGGGTCCTGGAGATCGATGCGGCACGGCTGAACGAGAAACGCGCGGACACACTCAAACAGTGTCTGGTCATCGAACTCGGTCTGGGGCGTCATAGAGAGATCATTGACGAGCTGACCGCTCTGTTCCGCGAGCACCCCTACGACGAGCAGGTCGCCGAACACCTGATAGTCGCTCTCTGTCGGTGTCGGCGACAAGGCGAGGCGCTGCACGTGTACGAGCGGCTGCGCCGGACACTGGCCGACGAACTCGGCGTCGACCCCACCCCGCCGCTCCAGGCGCTGCACCAACGCATACTCACCGCGGATCCCACCTTGACGACCCCGGTCCCGGCAAGCAGGCCCTTGGACATACCACCGCAGAGCCCTGACGCGGCGGCCGCCGGGCCGGCCATGGCGATGCCGGTGCGTCAACTACCCCTTGATGTACCGGACTTCGTGGGCCGGGCCGAGGCACTGGCCGAGATCGCCGGACTGCTCGACGGGCCGGCGCCGAACCGGGCCCGGGTGGCCGTCATCGTGGGCGGTCCCGGTGTCGGCAAGTCCTGCCTGGTGACGCACGCTGCGCGGCTGGCGAGCGGCGCCTTCCCCGACGGCCAGCTCTACCTCAACCTCGCGGCGACGTCCGATGAGCCGCGGGACCCGGGGCTGATGCTGGCCGAGGCACTGCGCGCGCTCTCGATCGCCGGCAGTGCGATCCCGAAGGGCCTGGCCGAGCGGTCTGCGCTCTACCGGTCGTTGCTGGCGGACCGTCGCATGCTGGTGGTGCTGGACGATGCCGGTCACGCCGATCAGGTGCTGCCCCTGCTGCCCGCCGCCAACGGCTGTGCCGTGTTGATCACCAGCCGCACTCTGCTGACGCAACTTCCCGGCGCTCGGCACACCGACCTGGACGTACTGAGCCCCGCAGAGGCACGGGAGTTATTCACGGGAATCGTCGGGCGGCGGCGGGTCGAGCGGGAACCGGAGGAGGCCGACGCAATCCTCGACTGCTGCGGCAATCTGCCGCTGGCGATCCGGATCGCCAGCGGCAAGCTCACGGGCCGCCCGGCTTGGTCACTGCGGGTGCTGCGGGAACGGATCGAGGATGAGTCCCGCAGGCTGGCCGAGCTGAGGATAGGGGACCTCAGCGTGCGAGCCAGCGTCGAACTGAGCTTACGGCTGCTGCCCGCCGACGCGGTGCGCGCGCTGAGCCTGCTGGGTCTGCTCGGCGCTTACACCCTGCCCGGCTGGGTGGTCGGCCCGCTGCTGGACCGCTCGGACGCCGAGGAGGTGCTGGACACCCTCGTCGACGCCAGCCTGGTTCGGCTGACCGCCACCGACGCCATCGGCCAGCCGCGCTACCGGCTGCACGACCTGATCAGGACCTGTGCCGTGGAGAGCGCCGCCCCGCTGCCCACGGCGGACAAGCGGGACGCGATCATCCGAGTGCTGTCCGTTTGGCTCGACCTGATCGGACGCGGCACCGATCGGCTGCCGGCGGCGGGGCTGCTGGCAGCCCCGCCCGGTGCGGCACCGCGCCGATCACTGCCTGATGCCGTCGTGGACCGGCTGATGACCGACCCGGTTGGCTGGTTCGACGCGGAACGCGACAACCTGCTCGGCGCGGTGAAAATGGCCGTGGACTGGGGCCTGGACGAATTGGCCTGGGAGCTGGCGGCCGGCGCAGCAACCTACTACGACCACCGGTGTCTCTATCAGGACTGGCAGCACGGGCACCGGCTCGCGCTGGACGCGGCCCAGGCCGCCGGCAACGTGCGCGGCGCATCGGTGCTGCTACGCGGTCTTGGCCAGCTGCACATCTACCAAGACGAGTTCGATCGGGCCACCCGGGCCCTGGAGTCCTCCCTCGGGCTGTGCCGGGACGGTGGGGACAAGCGCGGCGAGGCGTTGTCGCTGGCGATGCTGGGTACGGTCAGCCGGGTGCAGGACCGTGACGACGAAGCCCTCGAACGTGTCGAGCAGGCGCTTGCCATCGCGGTCGGTGAGGGCGACCGGCATATCGAAGCGCAGCTGTCCTGCTCCATGGCCGTGATGATGCTCATGCAGGGCAAGCTCGACGAGGCGGAGTTCTGGTTCGACGGGGCCTTGAGTCACGCCAGGGCGGTGGGCGACGGGCATCGCGTGGCCGTGGTGCTGCGACGGTTCAGCCGGCTGCATGATCGGCGCGGTGATCCGGACGAGGCGCTGCGCTGCCTGTGGCAGGCGTTGGCCACCTTCGAAAAACTGGCCGACGAGCGATGCGCCGCGTACACGCTGCTGGAAGTCGGCCGTGTGTACGCCGGTCAGCACGACCGGGACCGGGCGAGCCCGGCGTTGGAACGCGCGGCGGACCTGTTCCACCGGCACGGCGACCGTCAGGACGAGGCCTCGTGCTGGCAACTGATCGGCGACCTGGACGCCGCCGCCGGCGTCCATCACCTGGCGCACCAACACCGCGGGCGGGCGCAGCGGTTATGGCAGACGATCGGCGACATGAACCAGACGAAATCCCCAGCGCGACCATCGTCGCCGTGACCTGACTGACGCTGCGCATGCGCAAGCAGTGCGAGGAGTGAGCCGCCCTCGACACGGACACGGGGATAGGACCCGATACGCTTCTTCACCTGGGAAGCGCTTCTTTCCTCGGAGTCAACAGGGCCCCAGCGAGTCCTATCGTTGCAGGTCATAGGCACCTTCCGCGTTTTTGATCAACTCTCGGACAGGCCACCTCGTGAAAGCGCGAGGCTAACCGACGCCCGGTTCATCCGCGGCCGAGTCGTCGAACCCGTCCAGTCCATCAACACGTCGACTCACAGATCACACGCAGCGTGAGCTGCGCCAATGACTGCTTTCGGTGCGTAGAACACGCCCAACGTGGCTGCCTTGGAGTGCTCGCGC
Organism: Streptomyces sp. NPDC020362; assembly: GCF_040642095.1. Lineage (NCBI taxonomy): Bacteria > Bacillati > Actinomycetota > Actinomycetes > Kitasatosporales > Streptomycetaceae > Streptomyces > Streptomyces sp. NPDC020362. Next base: position 7,024 of record NZ_JBFAET010000190.1, on the reverse strand, counting down.
TTCGTCCTCCTGGACGAGTGCCCGGCAAACGCCGAAAGCTGGTTCCCGGCCCGCTGCTTCGATGAACTGCTCGCCTCGGATGTGTGGGGTGTGGTTGCGCATTATGCGGGTGCGGACATGTTCGGCATGAGGTGCTGCCAGAGTTCCAGAGCAGGGCGGGAAGCGTCGACGCGGACCGAGAGCCGCCCTCGTTCGGGTGAAGCACCCCCTGTCCGGCGGTCGTCGCCCGGGGCGGCCGGTAAGAAGTGGAAGTATGGCGATCAGGGGAGGGGCGGATCAGTGGTGGCCAGGCGCCGACGTGATCGTCACGACGGATGGCTGTATCTGGCGCTGACGTCGGTCGGCATGGCTGGTGCGGTGTGGGTGAGTTGGCGCTTCGGGCTGCCGGTGGCGGCCACGGTCACGACTTTGCTGCCGACGGTGGGCGGGATGTACCTGTCGTGGGCTGCCTTCCGCAACACTGGCGCGACGCACCACACGGCCGACCCCGATCTTGCCGCGGCAGCCAACCGACTGGCCGCTGAAGTGCGCGGGCGGTGGACGGCTGAACTGACGGCCCGGCGGGTCACCGCCCCGTACGCACTGGCCGTCTCCTGGCGTCCCGCCGAAGCGGCGTTGACCGAGCCCTGGCAGCTGCTGCAGCGCACGGCCCGCGGATGGCCGGGAGGCCCACTCTCAAGTCCGGAGGATTGGGCGCAGGAACCGGCAGGGCTGGCAGGACAGGACGGTGAGCTCACCGACGTATTCCTGCGGCGCATCCCGACCCGTCGCCTGACGGTGCTGGGGGAACCGGGATCGGGTAAGACCGTACTGCTCATCCGGCTGCTCCTGGGGCTGGTGGAGTCACGCGCCGAGGGAGACCCGGTTCCGGTGCTGCTGCCACTGGCATCCTGGGACCCCGCCACACTCCCGTTCGGCCGATGGCTGGCGCAACAGCTCGCCCGGGACTACCCGATGCTGGGCCACGGCGAGGAAGCGCCCCACGGACGCGACGTGTCCGCGCGCGCGTTGACCGAGGCCGGCCTGGTCCTGCCGCTGCTCGACGGGCTCGATGAACTGCCCCCGCAGACCAGGGCACTGGCGCTCGACGGTATCAACGAGGCATTGCCGCCGGGGCAGGCCGTGGTGCTCTCCAGTCGGAGGGACGCCTACCTCGATATCGCAGACCCCGTCGGTCGACTGCCGGTCCGGCTGGCGGCCGCCGCAGCGGTGGAACTGAGCCCTCTGGACCGGCAGACGGCTGCCGACTACCTCGTACAAGGCGCTGCAGGCCCGGAAGGAGCCTCCGCAGCCCGCTGGCGGCCCGTACTTGCGCAACTCGACCACCCAGCGCGACCGGTCGCGGCCGCCCTGTCCACGCCGCTGATGCTGGCACTGGCCGTCGCTGTCTATAACGCCCGCCCTGGTGAGGACCTTACGGCCCTGCCAGACCCGGCCGAACTGTGCGACCGCGCCCGCCTGCCCGAGCGCCGCGACGTGGAACGGCACCTGCTGGGCGCGGCCGTCCTCGCCGCTTACCGGCTACACCCCCGCCGCCCCTGCCACTGGAGCACCCGCACAGCGGTGCGCACCCTGCGCTTCCTCGCCGCGCACCTGAGCTGCCTCGACGGCGGTAGCACCGATCTGGCCTGGTGGCGACTGCGTTCCGCACTGCCGCGCCACCTTGAGGCCCACATCACCGGCGTGCTGCTCGGACTTGCTTCCTGGACCACCGCACTGCTGGCTGCCTACACCCGCACCAGCCTGACCGGCGGCACACAACTGTGGTGGGTGGTCGGAGCGCCCTCGGCGTTGATCGCCGGCATGGCCGCTGGCCTGGCCTGCGACGTCAGCGCTGCCATGACCGCCGGGATGACCTCCACGATCGCCAGCGCGGTAGCGTTCTGGATGGTCGATCCCGTCAAGGCGGGGCCGCGTTTCCCCTCGGACTACGTTCCGGTCGGCGGGCTCGCCTTCGGATTCGCTGCCGGCCTGATCGGAAGTCTCGTCGGAGCCCGAACCGCCCGCTCGCGCGGCACTTCACCTGCGGCGCCACCCTGGTCCTGGGACCGGGGAATGTGCCTGCGTGGTCTGACGGCCGGTCTGGCCCTGTGGTTCCCCTTCACCTGGCTCGGAACCACAACCGCAATTTCCGTCGCCCTCGTCAATGCCGCCGTCTATGCCACCGTCGGCGGCCTTCTCGGATCCGCGGCCCGCCGCCCGGACACCGACTTTCCCGCCCCGGCCACCCAACTGCGCTGGTCCTTCGACCCCCGCACCATCGCCGTCGGGATGGCCGCAGGCCCCGCCTTCGGAACGGCACTGCTCCTCATGGATTACCCGGCCACACTCATCGCAGGCAACCGACACCCCCTCGCCGCCGGACCGACCAGCTACATCCTGTACTCCACCCTGGACGGACTCGGCCTCGGCCTGGCCGCGGCGGTGCGGGCCCGCCCCGCCGACGCAGCCACCGCCTCGGCGCCCGATTCCCTGCTGCACCAGGACCGCAGAACATTCCGTCACCTCTTGCTGCTCACCACCCCCTTCGCGGGACTCGCACTCGCCGCGCCCACAGCCCTCACCCTGATCACCGGTGACGCGCTCTCTGGCTTCTCCGTCCCGCCCGACGGCACCCACATCCTCTCCCCACTTTCCCCGGCAGCCCGGTCTGCCGCATACTCCCTGACTCTTGCCGCCGGGGGACTCGCGGTAGGCCTGGCCACCGCCATGAGCCGCACCGCCTGCTGGCCCTACGCCCTCACCCGCGCCTACCTCGCCGTCCGCTACAGGCTTCCCTTTCGCCTCACAGAGTTCCTGGCCGACGCGCACCGGCACCGTTCGGTACTCCGCCAGTCCGGAGCCGTCTATCAGTTCCGCCACATCGAACTGCAGTACAACCTCACCCGGGCCAGTGGATGCTGCATCCCGTCAGCGCCCAGCACACCGCACGAGTGAAGACCCACCGCAGTGATCGCGGCAGCACCAAGAACGGACAACGGACAAGATGAAGGGTCCCCATAACCAGGCCTCGAACGCGGCCTACTGCGGCCCGGCAACTGCCCGGACCGTGAAGCTGTTGCCCGACGGCACGGTATTCAACTCTCGAGCGGCCCAGAAGATCCGCAGGCAGGAACAGGGCCACGAATACGCCGCCGCGCAGCTCATCCGGCCCGGCGCGCCGGTGCCGCGAGCCGGCGGCGACCCCGCGCTCTGGCTGCGGGAAGCCCTACTGGCGGTCGGCGCGCGGAACGTGAGGCACAGGGGTCCGCACCGCTATGTGTTCCGGCTTGGCAGGAACCGGCAGGAGGGAGGACATCCGCCTCGGGATCGACCGCGGCGCGTATCCGAAGAGCTCCGGCCCCGACCCTGCGCGGCCCTGAGTCCGGGACGCATCATGCCTGTGATGTCACCCCACCGCCCAACTCCGACAGGAAATGGTGTCGTTGACCTTGCAATGAGCCGGCAGGGCCCGCGATCGTCATCGTGCCCTGCGCGGCCGCCAAGCTCGCAGTGGACCCGACCTACCCCCGGCTGCCACATCTACACCGGCTCTCATCACCGCATGTGACAGCGAGCCGCCGCGAGGATCGCCGGTCCCGCCGGCGTCCTCGTGCTCTCCGCCCTGCACGGCTGCGTCCGGATCGACGACGAACTCCTGCTGTACGAGCAGCGGATCGACGCCCCGGGCCACATCAGCGTCGAGCAGCTGCTCGCGCAGGCCGCCGGGCTCGGCGTCCTCGTTGCTCGCGAATCTGATCGCCCTGGGCAGCCGCGCGTACGTCGAGGGTCACCGCTGTACGGCCGGACGCCCTGCGCCCCCTGGACGGATGCCGCGGCATCGGCGAGCAGCGCTCCCGCCTCGCCCGCCTGGCCGCGGCCGACGACCCACTCGGCCTGGCCTGGGCCTTCGTGGCTTGCCCATCGCCCTCGCCGGCCGGCTAGTTGCTGGGCGCCGGCACGGGGGGCGGCAGGGGTATGTCGTAACGCCCGAAGAGCTCTCGGAAGAAGCCGGCGACTGCCCGAGGACCGCCACTCTGATCGAGCTCGTGGCCGCCGAAGCGGTCGATTTCGTAACCGGAGAGCTTCAACTGCCGATCTTCCGCCACCATCTGGGCATGGCTTCGTTCATCTCAAGGAACAGCGATTGTCGACGGGTTCTAAAGGCAGTTGCCGATCAGCCGAGTCGTGAATCTCGAAGAGAAACGACGGCACTGTCGAGTCCGGGGACGCCGGACGGCCAGGCGCCCGTCAGGGCGGCTGGCCGTCGAGGGAGCGAGACGGATGTGACTGGCGCGGTGCTACTGGATCAGCAGGGCGAGCGCTTCCTTCGCGTTGTGGTCCGCGATTTCCTGCATCAGCGTGCGGTGTGGGAAGTCGCCGTCGAGGAGGCGCAGGGGTCCAGCCACCAGTGAGAGACGCATGGCGAGCGTGAAGAGGTCGAGCCGTGCTGGATCGAGTCCGGGACGTGACAAGGCTGGGTACTGCTCGCCGAAGCGAAGCTGCAGGAACACGTGTTCCCACTCGACATCGAAGAACATCAGGCCCTCGATGTCGATGAGGACGGGGTGTCCGGAGGTATCGAGCAGGACGTGGTCGGGCCCGAGTTCGCCGTGGATCAGTCCGTGTTCGGTGCGCGGAGGCACTCGTGTGGCCAGCTCCTGCAGGCGATCGTGCAAGGGAGCCGCGGCTGAACCGATCCTGGGGTCGCGTTCGGCCACCTCTGCGAGATCCTCGAGGGCTCGCTCAAGCACCAGCTGCTCGCACGAAACCCCACTCGCTTTGTCGCCCCGTTCCAGCACATCCACCCTGCCGTAGTGCTGACTGCGCTGCTGGTGCATCACGTCGAGCATTGCTGCAAGCTCGCTCAAGGCATCTGATGCGTGTGCGGGATCCGCCTTCAAAAGCGCTTCCAGAGTGTCGCCGGCAACGTCCTCGACCACCGCAACATCCGCTGGGTAGCGACGTCGGCTGTCGTCGGCCAGGAGCACCCCTGGAACCCGGACTCCAAGGCCGTCCAGCTTCCGCTGAGAGGCCAGGAAGGGGGCCAGCCCGGAGGCGGGAGCGAACGGGTGGGCCGCGTCGATGCCTTCCGCAGCTGGCCAGAAGTTCTCGGCCCCGGCCCAGCTGTAGACGATCACACTCGGTGTATGTGATCCGTCCGTGTGAACCCGGTAGACCCCCTTCTTGCTTCCGCCGCGCAACCGGTCCACTCCGACAACGTGGGCTCCCGCCCCCAGTGCCTCATGCACGATCCCCGACAAGGCTTCAGTCGCTGTGAACTGGCGCATCCGCCGACCTTATCCTCGGCTCGGCGCGCCGATGGTCCGCGTCTGCCTTCCAGCGAGTCAGCCGGCCTTGGCCGGCTCTTCGGCTCGTGCCCAGGTGCTGGCGAGGCGGTAGGAATCGGTGCCGGGGCACGACATCTGCCACGGTCGAGGCTCGCTCGACGTCGTGGAACCGTCCGCGTGGATGGTGACAGTCGTGATCTGCGGCCCGCACGTCACTTGGTCGCGGCGAGCCAGCTCCTGCTGCCAGCCCTCCTCGCTGCTGCGGCGCGCGACCTTCCGCTCGATCGCGGCCTGCAGCGGCTTCTCGGCGGCCGCATCACGAGCAACGGCCATCGTGCGCGAGGAACTCGTCCGTATTGCTCAAGCCAGCGCTCCATCAGCACTTTTCCGGCCGCTGCAGCCTGCTGGGCTGTTGCAGGCAGAGAGAAGGGGAGATGACGGTGTACACCTAGACTCCGTACTGACCAGTCGTCTCGCAGTTTGGAAGAAACACCAATGGTGAAAGTCCCGTTTGCTTCCTTGTCCGCCGCGATCGCGATGCTGGCAACAGCACTTGGATTCCTCACGGTTCAGCTTCGAGCAGAGGGCTACGAGCAGTACGTCGAATCCGTGGCTTGTGCCAGTGTCGTCCTATACGTCACCGCAGCTTTGGTTGTGGTGACGTGGGTCCGTGCCCGTCGGCCCCACTCGGACTGAACTCTTCGACAACGCGGCAGCTGATGCTGGAGCCGAGTGGCGTCCTGTGGCGGGCGGTGGACCAGGACGGCAGCGTCCTGGTCATCCTCGTCCAGTGCCGTTGGGACAAGGCTGCGGCCAGTCGCTTCTTCCGGAGCCTGATGAAGAAGACCCGGTCGGTGCCCCAAGTGATCGTGACCAACAAGCTCCACTCCTGCATTGCCCCCGCCTTCGTGCGGCAGGGACCGGGTGACCCGAGCCCCCAGGCGGGCGACGTGCCAGAGACCACGGCCCTTCTCCCCGCGGATGGCGGCCTCTGAGTCAGGGGAAGCCGGAATGAGGTCGGAGACGTCGAGGACGATGGCGCTGGCGTCCGTGAGGGCCGCGGTCAGTGAAAGATGGTGCTCCTTGACGGGGGTACGGGCTGGCAGGCCGTGCCGTACGCCGTTGTCCACGAGTTGGCTTACGACTTCCACGGCGCGCAGCATGTCGCCCGTCCGGCCGTGGCGGCAAGCGTCGTCCGAGTCCTGAAGCGGGCCGTCAGGACAGCGCTTTGGGCGTCGGGAAGGGCGGCGGCACCGCGGACACGGTGATCGAGGCCCGCAATGCCGGGCTTCCTGTCGATGTCGTCTGGCTGGCCGAGGCCGCGCGCCGGGGGGAGGGCCGACGCACGGGCTTGTCACGTCTCCGAAGACTGACCAGCAACACGGAAGAGCCCTCTGCACGACCACATCGACTATGCAGAGGGCTCTTTGCTGCGGCTGCCAAGGGGGCGCTTCTGCGCTGTCGCGTTTTGCTGCGGCCGGACCAAGCCGAGCACCACCCGGTGGCCCAACGGTCCGGTCTGCCATGTCTGCTACACCGCGGTGCTCCGGGCGCCGGCCGAGTGCCCTCGCTGCGGCACAGTTCAGCCGCTGATCGCGCAAGATAACCACGGCGTCGAGGTCTGCGGACGATGTGTAGGGTTCGCCGCCGACTACGCCTGCAAGCAGTGCGGTCGGGCCGGCCCCCCCCACAGCCGCGGCCGATGCGCTCACTCGTCCTCGCCGAGCGGGTCGACGCCCTACTGGTCGGGCCCG
>NZ_JBFAET010000189.1:0-17366 GCF_040642095.1 Streptomyces sp. NPDC020362 | reverse complement strand
CCAAATCCGGGGTCACAAGGTCCCCCCCAAATTTGCTACAACCCGGGTGCCCTCACCCCCCCCCCACCGGCCCCCGGGGCTGCATCTGCCAGCGGCTCCGCCGCGGGGTGCGAGCAACCACGAACGAACCCGCAGTCGGCCGACGGCCTAGAGCGGCAGAACCTCCGCCGCCGAAGCCACCTGCACAGGCGCCGGCACCGCCGGCAGCAACACCTCGGCCTCCTCGGCCCTCTGCCGCGGAAGCGCCGCAGGCAGCAGCGGCCGCGGCCCCGACACCACCGCGTAGTCCTGCCCCAGGAACGGCGGCTCGATCACCCCCGGGTCCTCGCCCAGCGCCAACTGCACCGCCGCCCAGGGGGCGTTCACCCCGCAGAGCGACAGCTGGTGCAGGCCGCCGGCGGGCCGGGTGTTGACATCGAGGAGCACCGGGCGGTCCCCGAGCATCCGGAACTGGATGTTCGACAGATAGTGCAGTCCGAAGCCCCCGGCGATCAGCCGGGCCGGCTCCAGCCACTGCTCGTGCAGGGTGAAGCCCCGGCGGCGGCCGTTCTTGGTGCGGCCGACGGCCAGCCGGATGCGGTTGTCCGGCCCGGTCAGGCAGTCCACGGACACCTCCGGCTGCTCCAGGCGGGGCATCACCAGCCAGTCCACCGGCTCCTCGGCCCGCCGCAGCGCCTCGAGGACCAGGTCCAGCTGGACGTGCGGCCCGGGGAAGCCGTTCAAGTGCATCAGCGAGAAGGGAGTGCGAGTGATCACACGGAAGCCGACCCCGCCCGCACCGGCGGCCGGCTTGAAGCACGCCCGGTGACCGGCCGCCTCCAACTCCTCCACCGCGGCGACGAGTTCGTCCGCCGTGCGCACCCGCCACCAGGGCGGCACCGGTACGCCGACCGAGCGCACCGCCTCGTACGCCGTCGCCTTGTCCTCGAACACGGCCACCGCCTCGCGCGTCGGCGCCAGCAGTGCCGTACCCACCGCCGCGAACTCCGCCCGGTGCGCCACGATCGCCGTCTGGTGCAGCCGGGGCACGAACACGTCGATGCCACGCCGCGCGCACTGGTCCAGGGCGTACTCGACGTACGCGGCCGGCGACAGGCCCTCCGGTTCCAGGTCGGCGGTGTCGGCCGCGGCCAGCACGGGGGAGTCGGCGTCGCCGTGCGTGGCATGGATCTCGACCGCCCGATCGCTGGGATTTCTGCGCAGCTGATCCATGAAGAACACGTTCTCCGCGTACGTGCGGTTGAGCCAGACGCGTACGCGAGAGGGCATCCAGGCCGCCTTTCGGGGAATGCGGGCAGGGCTCAGCGGCCCGTGCCCGGGCAGGAGGAGGGAAGGGACACCAAACGGCCCTGTGCGAAGGGGGGTTAGGGGCGTCGGTGTTGGGGCGATCATACGGCTTTCAAGAGCCCGCGCGTGCAACGCGCAGGTTACGGATTTCGCCCGGCTGTCCAAGTGCGGCACACCCTTATCCCCTTGTGTTCCGGCCGGTGAATGTGCTGTCGTGGTGTCGACGGCATGATCGGAAGGGGCGAGGGGTGGAGTCGACGGCCGGGGCCGCGCAGCTGCTGGCCATCAGCGACCTGCACATCGGCTATCCGGAGAACCGTGAGCTGGTGGAGCAGATGCACCCCCACACGGAGGACGACTGGCTGATCGTCGCCGGGGACATCGCGGAGACCGTGGAGGACATCCGCTGGACCCTCGTCACGCTCGCGGACCGCTTCCGCAAGGTCCTGTGGGTGCCGGGCAACCACGAGCTGTGGACCCACCCGAAGGACCCCGTCACCCTGCGCGGCGTCGAACGCTACGAACACCTCGTCGACCTCTGCCGCGAGCTGGGCGTGACCACGCCCGAGGACCCGTACCCGGTGTGGCGGGGCCCCGGCGGACCGGTCGTCGTCGCCCCGCTGTTCCTGCTGTACGACTACTCGTTCCTGCCGCCCGGCTGCGTCACCAAGGCGCAGGGCCTGGCCTACGCGGAGAAGACGGGCGTCATCTGCAACGACGAGTTCCTGCTGCACCCCGATCCCTACCCGACCCGTGAGGCCTGGTGCCGCGCCCGGGTCGCCGAGACGGAGCGCCGGCTCGCCGAACTGCCCGAGGACCTGCCCACCGTCCTCGCGAACCACTATCCGCTGGACCGCCATCCGACGGACGTGCTGTGGCATCCGGAGTTCGCGATGTGGTGCGGCACCGAGCTGACCGCCGACTGGCACCGGCGGTTCCGCGTCCGGACCATGGTCTACGGCCATCTGCACATCCCGCGGACCACCTGGCACGAGGGTGTCCGCTTCGAAGAAGTGTCCGTGGGATATCCCCGCGAATGGCGCAAGCGCCCGGTGCCCCCGGGACGGCTGCGCCGCATCCTGCCGATGGAGGTCGGACCCGGTGATCGAGGAGCTGCTCCCGGAGTCGGTGGTGGCCGTGGAAACGTACGGGGATGAGGAGGCCCAGAACTCTCCCCTGTACCCGGAGGAACAGCAGCTCGTGGCGCGGGCGGTGGACACGCGCCGCCGTGAGTTCACCTCCGTGCGGGTCTGCGCCCGGCGCGCCATGGAGAAGCTCGGTGTGCCGCCCCAGCCCATCCTGACCGGCGAGCGTGGCGCCCCGATCTGGCCCGAAGGACTGGCCGGCACCATGACCCACTGCGAGGGCTACCGCGCCGCCGCCCTGGTCCGCGCCACGGACCTGGCCTCGCTCGGCATCGACGCCGAACCGCACGGACCGGTGCCGGACGGTGTCTTCGAGTCCATCGCGCTGCCCTCGGAACAGCACCGGCACCGCCGGCTGTGCGCCGACCGGCCCGCCGTGCACTGGGACCGCCTGCTGTTCAGCGCCAAGGAGTCCGTGTACAAGGCGTGGTTCCCTCTCACCCGCGCCTGGCTCGACTTCTCCGAGGCCGACATCGAGCTGTTCCCCGCACCGGGCACGGGCACCCGCGGCCGCTTCCAGGCGCGGCTCCTCGTCCCCGGCCCGCTGGTCGGCGGCACCCGCCTGAGCGGGTTCGAGGGCCGCTGGCTGGCCGAGGACGGGCTGGTGCTCACGGCGGTGACCGTCCCGCACCGCTAGCGGTACGGCGGTGACCGTCCCCACCGTCAGCCGTACGGCGGTGACCGTCCCGCACCGCTGGCGGTCGTGCGGAACGGTCACCTGGCCCTTGGTCACTCCTGCGGGCACCAGTGGCTCAGCAGCCGGAAGAACTCCTCCTCGTTGCCCGAGAGTCCCGCCTGTGCCAGAGCTCCCTCGGCCTCCGCGAGCACGGCGGGCGGTACGACCACGGGTCGGCCGCCGTCCGGCGGCCCGTCGAGGGCTGCGCGTACGGTGTGCAGCAGCCGAAGGTAGGCCTGGACGGCCGTGCGCTCGCGGTCGGTCAGTACGGCGGTGGGCATCGGTCGGCTCTCCCCGGTTCGGCGTCACGGTCACGCGCCCTGAGGCGCACGTACCAGCTTGCCGTCCACCACTGACAATGCCGGGTGGCTCGCCCGCGGGGGTCCCTCAGCCCTGCGGTCCCAGATACCCCAGGGACGCCTCGATGCGGCCGGCCACGTCGTCCCGCTGGACCGGGCCGCGCAGGGACGAACCGGCCAGCCAGGTGCGGCACTTGCTGGCGAGCAGCAGCCCGAAGGCCTCGGCCTCACGCTCCTCGGACTGCTCGAAGCGGGTGCGAGCGGCGACCCGGTGCACCGCGGCCGCGAGTGCCGCCGGGTCGGAGTCCTCGCTCAGCAGACGCGTGGCGACGCCGACCCCCGCCCCGTCGGCGAGGTGACCGCAGTGCCCGGCCTGCATGTGCCACAGCTCGTGGCCGAGGATCACCAACTGGTGGTCGGGCGCGGTGCGTTGCTCCAGGACGACCAGGTCCCGGTCGGTCATGTCCAGCCACAGACCGCTGGCCGTGCCCGGCGGGAAGACCGCCGTACGGAAGTGCACGGGGCGGCCGCGGCGCCGGCTCATCGCCTCGCACAGCGCGCGGTACAGCTCGTGCGGCGGGACAGGCCCGGGCAGGGAGAGTGCCCCTACCAGCTCGGTACACAGCCGCCGCATGTCCCTGCCGATGCCCACAGTTCTCTCCCGGCTCACGACTCGGGCCGCTTGACGCTCTCCAGGAGCATGTCGAGCCACTCCGCGACCTTGTCCCGGTGCTGGTCGGTGGGCAGTTGCGCGGCCCGCCAGGCGATCCCGCGCACCCCGTGGTCCTGCAGCAGCCGCTCCAGCGGATCGTCCGCCGCCGCGGCCGCGGCACGCTCCCGGTCGGCGAGCTTCTGCAGCAGCTCCTGCTCGGTGCGCTGCAGCGCGCCCGCCAGCGCCTCGGGGTCCTCCGCCGTGAGGAAGCCGGCGTGCACGCGGAAGAACCGCTGCAACGCGTCGCAGTGCTCCATGGTGGGCCGGCGGTCGCCGTTGATGAGCGCCCCGGCCTGCTGCCGGGACATGCCCGCGCCGTCGGCGATCTCCTGCTGGGTGTACTTGCGCCCGTTCGGTTTCAGCCGTGTGCGGCGCAGCAGGTCGAGGCGCTGCAGAAAACGCGACTGGACATCCGGCTCGCCCGCGGGACGGCCGCTGAGCAGGGCCTTGAGCACCGGCTCCGGGACCCCGCAGGCGACGGAGAGCCGCCTGACGTCGAAGACCTCGGAGTGCGGCACACCGAGCCGGTCGGCGAGCCCGGTGACGCGGGCGACGACAGCCGACAGCTGAGCGGTTTCCGTGGCGCCCGGATCCTCGTAGCCATCCGTCACCGACAGAACTCCTACGTCTCTCGTGGGCTTCAGGGGGTGTCCGTGTGCTTCTCACAGCGGTTGTGAACTTCCCGGAGAGTATCCGGTGCTTCGAACTCACATCCAGGTCTCGCCACAACTGTGGCGAATTTCAGCCGTCAACCGGCGTGGAATGCCACGATAGTTGACACGACTCTCGCCTGGGACGCAGGATCGCATCGCCGCGTGAAGGCCGCAGAGGCAAGAGGGGTGACCTCCCGATGGCACATCAGGCAGGAGGGCAGTGGCGGGCGCCGCGGCCCGTCCCCGAGGGCTGCGAGGCCCAGGCGTATCTCCAGGACTACGCCGGACTTCTGGAGGCCGTTTCCTTCCCGTCCCTGGTGGTCGACCACCGCTGGAACGTGGTGATGGCCAACGGCGCCTTCGAGACACTCTTCCGCGGGGTACGGCCGCATCCCACGGCCATGCCCGGGGACAACTTCCTGCGCTTCGTCCTGTTCCACCCGGACGCCCGCGACGTCCTCGGCGAGCACGAGGCGGGCTGGTGCCTGCCGATGCTGGCCCACCTCAAGACCGCCCTGGAGCGCTGCGCCCACGACCACGAACTCCAGGCGATCCGCAGGGACGTCGCCCAGGACCCGATCATGGAGGCCGCCTACCGGCAGGGTCTGCCGCACTGGATCCGCGCCGTCGGCGAGGCGGCCACCCGGCTCGACGGCGCCATGCGGCTGCTGCTCCACCCCGACCCGCGCCGGGGCCCGACCGAGTGCCGGATCGTCGACGAGACGACCCCCACCCTGCAGGAGACCGGCTGCACACGCCTGACCATGGTCCTGCGTGACGCCCGCCGCCCGGCCGCGACCGCCCGGCGCCCGCGCCGTCCGCGCGGCACGGGCGCACATCTGACGGTCGTCCCTGCGCCCGAGGACTGACCCGGCTCCGTCGGCGTTCAGGTCGCCGACGGGGCCGGGCCGGAAACCCCTTCTCGCTCTGCGCCGAAGCGCGGTCGGGTTACGCAAACTACTTGCATTTCTTGCGCTACTCTTGCGCGCATGACGCGACGACTTGCGGAAGTGGCGAAGAAGGTAGGGGTCAGCGAGGCCACGGTCAGCCGGGTGCTCAACGGCAAGCCCGGAGTCTCCGAGGCCACCCGGCAGGCCGTGCTGTCCGCCCTGGACGTCCTCGGCTACGAGCGCCCCACCCAGCTGCGCGGTGAACGCGCCCGGCTCGTCGGCCTGGTCCTGCCGGAGCTGCAGAACCCGATCTTCCCCGCGTTCGCCGAGGTCATCGGGGGCGCGCTCGCCCAGCTCGGGCTCACCCCGGTGCTGTGCACCCAGACCAAGGGCGGGGTCTCCGAGGCGGACTACGTGGACCTGCTGCTGCACCAGCAGGTCTCCGGCGTGGTCTTCGCGGGCGGCCTGTACGCGCAGGCGGACGCGCCGCACGACCACTACCGGCTGCTCGCCGACCGCAACATCCCGGTGGTGCTGGTCAACGCGGCCATCGAACACCTCGGATTCCCGGGCGTGTCCTGCGACGACGCCGTCGCGGTGGAGCAGGCCTGGCGGCACCTGGCCTCCCTCGGTCACGAGCGCATCGGCCTGGTCCTCGGCCCCGGCGACCACGTCCCCTCGGCGCGCAAGCTGGCCGCAGCGCGCGCCTTCGCGGGCGACCTGCCGGACGAGTTCGTCGCCCGGGCCATCTTTTCCCTCGAGGGCGGGCACGCGGCCGCCTCCCGGCTGATCGACCGGGGCGTCACCGGCATCATCTGCGCCAGCGACCCCCTCGCCCTGGGGGCCGTCCGTGCCGCCCGCCGCAAGGGATACGACGTCCCCGGGCGGATCTCCGTCGTCGGCTACGACGACTCGGCATTCATGAACTGCACCGAACCCCCGCTGACCACCGTCCGCCAGCCCATTGAGGCCATGGGCCGCGCGGCCGTGGAGCTGCTCAACGCCCAGATCGCCGGCACCGCCGTGCCTGCAGAGGAGCTGCTGTTCGAGCCCGAGCTGGTGGTCCGCGGATCCACCGCGCAGGCCCCGCGCGACGGAGAGCGGAGCTGAGATCGAGCAGATCCCGTTGTCTGTCGAATAATTACAGATTCTGCGCGACATCTTGCGACCCCATGTCGTCGGTGCTTGAGTGTGCGGCGCCCACCGCTCCTGCCTTGAGGGGTCCACCGATGAGAAGCACCGGGTTCCGCCGTACCGTCGCCACGATCGGCGTCTGTTCCTCCCTCGCCCTTGCCGCATCCGCCTGCGGGACGGGCGACGGCGGCACGGCGAGCGGCAAGACCCGCATCACCGTCAACTGCGAGCCGCCCCGGAGCGCCAAGGTGGACCGGGGGTTCTTCGAGCAGGACATCGCCTCGTTCGAGAAGCAGAACCCGGACATCGACGTCGTCGCCCACGACGCCTTCCCCTGCCAGGACCCGAAGACATTCGACGCCAAGCTCGCCGGCGGGCAGATGGAGGACGTCTTCTACACGTACTTCACCGACGCCCGGCACGTCGTGGACATCAACCAGGCCGCCGACCTCACCCCGTACCTCAAGGAACTGAAGAGCTACGACACCATCCAGAAGCAGCTGCGCGACATCTACACCGTGGACGGAAAGGTCTACGGCATCCCGCGCACCGGATACAGCATGGGGCTGCTCTACAACCGCAAGCTCTTCGCAAAGGCCGGACTCGACCCCGACAAGCCCCCGGCGACCTGGGACGAGGTCCGCTCCGACGCCAAGAGGATCGCCGCCCTCGGAGGCGGAACCGTCGGGTACGCCGACTACAGCGCACAGAACCAGGGCGGCTGGCACTTCACCGCCGAGCTGTACGCACAGGGCGGCGACGTGGTCGGTCCCGACGGCACGAAGGCCACCGTCGACACCCCGCAGGGCCACGCCGTCCTGCAGAACCTGCACGACATGCGGTGGACCGACGACTCGATGGGCAGCAAGCAGCTCCTCGTCATCAACGACGTGCAGCAGATGATGGGTTCGGGCAAGCTCGGCATGTACCTCTCCGCCCCCGACAACATCCCGATCCTGGTCAAGGAGAAGGGCGGCAACTACAAGGACCTCGCCCTGGCCCCCATGCCCGGCGGCAGGGGCACCCTCATCGGCGGAGACGGCTACATGTTCAACAGGAAGGACACGCCCGCCCAGATCCGCGCCGGCCTGAAGTGGCTCGACCACATGTTCCTCACCCCGGGATCCGGCTTCCTCGGCGACTACGCCCGCGCGAAGAAGAACAACGCGCCGGTGGGCCTGCCCGAGCCGCGCCTGTTCACCGGCGCCGCCGACGCCAGGGACCAGCAGGCCAAGAAGGCCGACGCCAACGTCCCCGTGGAGAACTACCAGGCCTTCCTCGACGGCAACCAGCAACTGCAGATGAAGATCGAGCCGCCGGACGCCCAGCAGATCTACTCCGTCCTCGACGGCGTCGTCTCCGCCGTCCTCACCAAGAAGGACGCGGACATCGACCAGCTCCTGAAGGGCGCGTCCGGCAAGATCGACAGCATTCTGGCCCGGAGCTGACCGCCATGACGAAGACGGCCGAGCGGCGCCCGGCCGGGCGGGCCGCCGTCCACCCGGACCCGGCGCCGTCCCCGGCAGGGGACCGGGGACGGCGCCGCCTGGCCGACCAGGCCCGCGCCTACGCCTTCCTCCTCGGCGGCCTGCTCTGCTTCGCGCTGTTCTCCTGGTACCCGGCGATCCGCGCGGTGGTCATCGCCTTCCAGAAGTACACGCCCGGCTCCTCGCCCCAGTGGGTCGGCACCGCCAACTTCACCCGCGTCTGGCACGACCCCGAGTTCACGGCGGCCTGGCGCAACACCCTCACCTTCACGCTGCTGGCCCTGCTGATCGGCTTCGCCGTCCCCTTCGTCCTCGCCCTCGTCCTCAACGAACTGCGGCACGCGAAGGCCTTCTTCCGGGTCGTGGTCTACCTGCCGGTGATGATCCCGCCGGTGGTCAGCGCCCTGCTGTGGAAGTGGTTCTACGACCCCGGAGCCGGCCTCGCCAACGAAACCCTGCGTTTCCTGCACCTGCCCCCCTCGAACTGGTCCAACGGCACCGACACCGCGCTCGTCTCCCTGGTGATCGTGGCCACCTGGGCCAACATGGGCGGCACCGTCCTCATCTACCTCGCCGCCCTGCAGTCCGTCCCGGGCGAGCTGTACGAGGCCGCCGAACTGGACGGCGCGGGCCTGCTCCAGCGCATCCGGCACGTGACGATCCCGCAGACCCGCTTCGTCGTCCTGATGCTGATGCTCCTGCAGATCATCGCCACCATGCAGGTGTTCACCGAGCCGTTCGTCATCACGGGCGGCGGCCCGGAGAACGCGACGGTCACCGTCCTCTACCTCATCTACAAGTACGCCTTCCTCTACAACGACTTCGGCGGCGCCTGCGCGCTCAGCGTCATGCTCCTCGTACTGCTCGGCGTCTTCTCCACCGCCTATCTGCGGCTCACCGGGTCCGAGGGGGACGCATGAGCACCCGGACCCTGATCTCCCCGGCGACCCTCGCCCGCCCCCGCGGCAAGGCCGTCTACTGGACCGTGTTCACCGCAGTCGTCCTGCTCTTCGCGCTCGCCTTCCTCTTCCCGGTCTACTGGATGGTGACCGGCGCGATGAAGTCCCCGGACGAGGTGGCCCGGACACCGCCGACGCTCGTACCCGAGCACTGGCACCTCGGCGGCTACATCGACGCCTGGGACCTGATGGAGCTGCCGCAGCACCTGTGGAACACGGTGGTGCAGGCGGCCGGCGCCTGGGCGTTCCAGCTGGTGTTCTGCACGGCCGCCGCCTACGCCCTGTCCAGGCTGAGGCCCGCCTTCGGCAAGGTGATCCTCGGCGGCATCCTCGCCACCCTGATGGTCCCGGCCCAGGCGCTGGTCGTCCCCAAGTACCTGACGGTCGCCGACCTCCCGCTGATCCACACCAGCCTGCTCAACGACCCCCTCGGCATCTGGCTGCCGGCGGTCGCGAACGCCTTCAACCTGTACCTGCTGAAGCGGTTCTTCGACCAGCTGCCCCGCGACGTCCTGGAGGCCGCCGAGATCGACGGCGCGGGCCGGCTGCGCATCCTGTGGTCGGTCGTCCTGCCCATGTCCCGGCCGGTCCTCGGCGTGGTCTCGATCTTCGCGCTGGTCGCGGTGTGGCAGGACTTCCTGTGGCCGCTGATGGTCTTCTCCGACACCGGCAAACAGCCGATCAGCGTGGCCCTGGTCCAGCTGTCGCAGAACATCCAGCTCACCGTGCTCATCGCCGCGATGGTGATCGCCAGCATCCCGATGGTGGCGCTGTTCCTCGTCTTCCAGCGGCACATCATCGCCGGGATCAGCACGGGCAGCACCAAGGGCTGACGCAGCCGCCCCGTCTACAGAAAGGCACCCCCCGTGGGACAGCCCACCCATGCCCCGAAGGACCGCGACTGGTGGCGCTCGGCCGTCATCTACCAGGTGTACGTCCGCAGCTTCGCCGACGGCGACGGCGACGGCACCGGCGACCTCGCGGGGGTCCGTGCGAGACTGCCCTACCTCGCAGAACTCGGCGTGGACGCCCTGTGGTTCAGCCCCTGGTACCTCTCGCCCCTGAAGGACGGCGGCTACGACGTCGCCGACTACCGTGCCATCGATCCGGCGTTCGGCACCCTCGCCGAGGCCGAGAAGGTCATCGCCGAGGCGCGCGAGCTGGGCATCCGCACGATCGTCGACATCGTGCCCAACCACGTCTCCGACCAGCACCCCTGGTTCCGGGCCGCCCTCGCCGCGGAGCCCGGCAGCCCCGCGCGCGAGCTGTTCCACTTCCGGCCCGGACGCGGCACGCACGGCGAACTCCCGCCCAACGACTGGCCCTCGCAGTTCGTCGGCTCCACCGAACCGGTGTGGACCCGGCTCCCCGACGGCGACTGGTACCTGCACCTGTTCACCCCCGAGCAGCCCGACCTCAACTGGGCCCACCCGGCGGTCCGCCAGGAACACGAGGACATCCTGCAGTTCTGGTTCGAGCGCGGTGTCGCCGGCGTCCGCATCGACTCGGCGGCCCTGCTCGCCAAGGCCCCGGGCCTGCCCGACCTCGCCACGCAACCTGCCCCGCACCCCTTCGTCGACCGCGACGAACTCCACGGCATCTACCGCTCCTGGCGGTCCCTCGCCGACGCCTACGACGGCGTCTTCGTCGGCGAGGTCTGGCTCCCCGACCCCGAACGCTTCGCCCGCTACCTGCGCCCCGACGAACTCCACACCGCCTTCAACTTCTCCTTCCTGTCCTGCCCCTGGGACGCCGGTCGGCTGCGCACCTCCATCGACACCACCCTCGCCGAGCACGCCCCCGTCGGCGCCCCGGCCACCTGGGTGCTGTGCAACCACGACGTGACCCGCACGGTCACCCGCTACGGCCGCGAGGACACCGGCTTCGACTTCGCCACCAGGGCCCTGGGCACCCCGACGGACCTGGTGCTCGGCACCCGCCGGGCCCGGGCCGCGGCGCTGCTGTCGCTGGCGCTGCCCGGCTCGGTGTACCTGTACCAGGGCGAGGAACTGGGGCTGCCGGAGGCCGAGATCCCGGTGGAGCGCATCCAGGATCCGATGTACTTCCGCTCGGGGGGTGCCGACCCGGGCCGCGACGGCTGCCGGGTGCCGTTGCCCTGGGCGGCCGACGCACCGTATGCCGGATTCGGTTCGCGCGAGGAGCCTTGGCTTCCCCAGCCGGCCGGCTGGACATCGTATGCAGTCGACCTTCAGGGGCAGAACCGGGACTCCGTGCTGTCCCTCTACCGCGAGGCCATCGCCACCCGCCCGGTCTTCGGCGAGGGCCCCCTGACCTGGCTGCCCTCCCCCGAAGGCGTGCTCGCCTTCTACCGTGCCCCGGGGGCGCTGTGCGTGGTGAACCTCGCCGCCGCACCCGCCGAACTGCCCGTGCACTCCCGACTTCTGCTCAGCAGCGGCCCGCTGGACGACGCGGGCCGGCTGCCGCAGGACACGGCGGCCTGGCTGCGCGCCTGAGCCGCACCCGCACCCCTTGCTATCCCACGCACCCCCACCACGAAGGGATCAGCACATGCACAGCAGTACCCCCGAACATGTCAGGCGCATGCCAGCCATCGGGGCGGTCGTCGCCCTCGCCGCCGGCATGCTCGTCGCCGTGGCCCCGGCCGCCCGTGCGGCCGCGGGCGCCTCGCTCCCCCTCACCTCGGTCGAGGCCGAGTCGGCGAGCACCACCGGCACCAGGATCGGGCCCGACTACACGCAGGGCACCCTGGCCTCGGAGGCCTCCGGACGGCAGGCCGTACGGCTCGCCTCCGGGCAGCGGGTGGAGTTCACCGTGCCCCGCGCGTCCAATGCGGTGAACCTCGCCTACAGCGTCCCGGACGGTCAGTCCGGCCCGCTCGACGTCTACGTCAACGGCACCAGGCTCGCCAGGACGCTCCCGGTGACCTCCAAGTACTCCTACATCGACACCGGCTGGATCCCCGGCGCCAAGCCCCACCACTTCTTCGACGACGCCCGGCTGCTGCTCGGGCAGAACGTCCAGGCGGGCGACAAGATCGCCTTCGAGGCGACCGGCACCCAGGTCACCGTGGACGTCGCCGACTTCGAGCAGGTCGCCGCGGCCGCGTCCCAGCCGGCCGGTTCGGTGTCCGTCGTCTCCAAGGGTGCCGACCCCAGTGGCAACGGCGACTCCACCCAGGCCTTCCGGGACGCCATCGCGGCGGCTCAGGGCCAGGTGGTGTGGATCCCGCCGGGCGACTACCGGATCACCTCCTCGCTCAGCGGTGTGCAGAACGTGACCCTGCAGGGCGCGGGCAGCTGGTACTCGGTCGTGCACACCTCCCGGTTCGTCGACCAGTCCAGCTCTTCGGGAAACGTGCACATCAAGGACTTCGCGGTCATCGGCGAGGTCACCGAGCGCGTCGACTCCAGCCCGGACAACTTCGTCAACGGCTCCCTCGGTCCGAACTCCTCCGTCTCCGGCATGTGGATCCAGCACATGAAGGTCGGGCTGTGGCTGATGGGCAACAACGACAACCTGGTGGTGGAGAACAACCGGATCCTCGACACCACCGCCGACGGCCTCAACCTCAACGGCACCGCCAAGGGCGTCCGCGTCAGCAACAACTTCCTGCGCAACCAGGGCGACGACGCGCTCGCCATGTGGTCGCTGTACTCCCCGGACACGGGGTCCAGCTTCGAGAACAACACGATCTCGCAGCCCAACCTCGCCAACGGCATAGCGATCTACGGCGGCACCGACATCACGGTCAGGAACAACCTCATCTCCGACACCAACGCCCTCGGCAGCGGCATCGCGATCTCCAACCAGAAGTTCCTCGACCCCTTCTCCCCGCTGTCCGGCACCATCACCGTCGACGGCAACACGCTCGTGCGCACGGGCGCCATGAACCCCAACTGGAACCATCCGATGGGTGCGCTGCGGGTCGACTCCTACGACAGCGCGATCAACGCGACGGTGAACATCACCGACACCACGATCACCGACAGCCCCTACAGCGCCTTCGAGTTCGTCTCCGGCGGGGGACAGGGGTATCCGGTCCGGAACGTCAACGTGACGGGGGCGACCGTGCGCAACACGGGGACGGTCGTGGTCCAGACCGAGGCGCAGGGCGCGGCTGCCTTCCGCAACGTCACGGCCACGGGCGTGGGCGCCGCCGGCATCTACAACTGCCCCTACCCGGCGAACTCCGGCTCCTTCGCGCTCACCGACGGCGGCGGCAACTCCGGCTGGGCCGGCACCTGGTCGGACTGCTCCACCTGGCCCCAGCCCGGCCAGGGCAACCCCGACCCCGACCCGAACCGCAACCTCGCCAAGGGACGCCCGGCCACCGCGACCGGCTCGCAGGACGTCTACACGCCCGGCAAGGCGGTCGACGGCGACGCGAACAGCTACTGGGAGTCGACCAACAACGCCTTCCCGCAGTCCTGGACGGTCGACCTGGGTTCCGCCTGCGCGGTCCGCCGCCTGGTGCTCAAGCTGCCTCCGTCCGCAGCCTGGGGTGCCCGCACCCAGACCATCACCGTGCTCGGCAGCGCGGACGGCTCGGTCTACTCGACCGTGGCCGGGGCCCAGGGCTACCGCTTCGATCCGGCGGGCGGCAACACGGCCACCGTCTCCCTGCCCAGCGGCACGAACCTGCGCTACCTCCGGCTGACCGTCAGCGCCAACACGGGCTGGCCGGCCGGGCAGTTCAGCGAGGTGGAGGCGTATCTGACACCTTGAGCCGGGTCCGCGTCACGGAACCGGCGCCGGGCGGGCCCCTTCCCTCTCGTCCCGCGGGACGGGAGGGGACCGTCAGTTCCTGCAGGAACAGTCTGGACTGCCCGGCGGCCTCCCCGCGGTGTGTTCCGGCAGGGCGCGGCCGACGACGGGATCCGCGGCGGTGAGGACGGGGCAAAGGGGGGCACTCGCTCGCAACCCCTGTCGGACCGACGACTTTCACATGGGCGCCACCAGACCCTTCCCTGACGTTTGCTGCTCTTGGAACACTCGCACCGCGCAGATTCCGTCATCCGAGCACCATCGGATACGTCAGGACGAGAGGACACCCCCACCCATGCCCGATGTCAACCGGCGGCGTTTCCTTCAACTCGCGGGCGCCACCACGGCATTCACCGCGCTGTCCAGCAGCATCCAGCGAGCGGCCGCGCTGCCCGCCCATCACCGCACGGGTTCGGTCGAGGACGTCGAGCACATCGTCGTCCTGATGCAGGAGAACCGGTCCTTCGATCACTACTTCGGCTCGCTCCGGGGCGTGCGGGGCTTCGGCGACCCGCGTCCGGTGACGCAGAACGGGAAGTCGGTCTGGAAGCAGTCCGACGGCACGAAGGACATCCTCCCCTTCCACCCGGACGCGGACGACCTGGGCCTCGCCTTCATCCAGGACCTCCCACACGGCTGGAACGACGGGCACGCCGCCTTCAACGGCGGCAAGTACGACAAGTGGGTGCCCGCCAAGTCGTCCACGACGATGGCGTACCTGACGCGCGACGACATACCGTTCCACTACGCGCTCGCCGACGCCTTCACCATCTGCGACGCCTACCACTGCTCGTTCATCGGCTCCACCGACCCCAACCGCTACTACATGTGGACGGGGTACACCGGCAACGACGGCAAGGGCGGCGGCCCGGTCCTCGGCAACGACGAGGCGGGCTACTCCTGGACGACGTACCCGGAGCGCCTGGAGCAGGCCGGCGTCTCCTGGAAGATCTACCAGGATGTCGGCGACGGCCTGGACGCAGGCGGCTCCTGGGGCTGGATCCAGGACGCCTACCGCGGCAACTACGGCGACAACTCGCTGCTCTACTTCAACCAGTACCGGGGCGCCAAGCCCGGCGACCCGCTCTACGACAAGGCCCGCACCGGCACCGACGCCCGCAAGGGCGAGGGTTTCTTCGACCAGCTGAAGGCGGACGTCAAGGCCGGCAAGCTGCCCCAGGTCTCCTGGATCGTGGCCCCCGAGGCCTTCACCGAGCACCCCAACTGGCCCGCCAACTACGGCGCCTGGTACGTCTCCCAGGTCCTGGACGCGCTCACCTCCGACCCCGAGGTGTGGGGCAAGACCGCGCTGTTCATCACCTACGACGAGAACGACGGCTTCTTCGACCACGTGATCCCGCCCTTCCCGCCGGGATCCGCCGCCCAGGGCAAGTCGACCGTGGACCCCGCACTCGACCTGTTCAAGGGCGACGCCGGCCACCCCGCCGGTCCCTACGGGCTCGGCCAGCGCGTACCGATGCTGGTCGTCTCGCCCTGGAGCAAGGGCGGTTACGTCTGCTCCGAGACCTTCGACCACACCTCGATCATCCGGTTCATCGAGCGTCGCTTCGGTGCCGCGGAGCCGAACATCTCGCCGTGGCGCCGGGCGGTCTGCGGGGACCTGACCGCCGCCTTCGACTTCTCCTGCAAGGACACCAAGCCGGTCACGCTCCCCTCCACCGCCGGCTACCAGCCGCCGGACCACGACCGGCATCCCGACTATGTGCCCACCCCGCCCGCCCACCCGGCCCTGCCCAAGCAGGAGCGCGGCAGCCGCCCCACCCGCCCCCTCAAGTACGCTCCCGCGGTGGACGGTTCCGTGGACGCGGCGGCCGGGAAGTTCACGCTCGGCTTCGCCTCCGGCGCACAGGCGGGTGCCGCCTTCCTCGTGACCTCCGGCAACCGCACCGACGGCCCCTGGACCTACACCACCCAGGCCGGCAAGACCCTCACCGACACCTGGAACTCGGCCTTCTCGGGCGGCTCCTACGACCTCGCCGTGCACGGCCCGAACGGGTTCCTGCGCCTCTTCAAGGGCACCAACAGGACCGTGGGACCCGAGGTCATCGCCCGGCACGCCGGGGACGACGTCGAACTCACCTTCACCAACAAGGCCTCCGCCACGGCCAAGCTGAAGCTGGTGAACGGCTACGGCGGCACGCCCGTCACCGTGACCGTGCGGTCCGGAGCCACGGTGAAGCACACCGTCCGCCTCGCCGCGAGCAAACGCTGGTACGACCTCACGGTCACCTCGGAGGCCGACACGGCGTTCCTGCGCGGCTTCGCCGGGCACGTCGAGAACGGTCACCCGGGCGTCAGTGACCCGGCGATCATTACGGGGTGAACGGGCGATGAACACCGCTCCGTGCGGACTGGTCAGGTACCGGTCACAACAGGGTAGTGTGCCCCGGTGACCACGCAATCGAACACTCCTGCAGGCTGGTACCCCGATCCGCACGGGGCTGCCGAGACGCTCCGGTACTGGGACGGGGCGCAGTGGACCGAGCACACGAGCCCCGCCCAGCAGACCGCTGGACAGGTTCCGCATCAGCAGGCCGCCGTCCAGCAGCCCGCCGCCCACATCCCGCAGCAGCAGGGCGCCGACGCCAGGGTGCAGCGCCAGGTGCAGCAGCAGGCCGGCGTCGCGGCCGGCGGCCCCGGCGGCGGCACGCTCTTCACCGAGCCCGTCCTGGTGGTGAACCAGAAGGCCAAGCTGATCGAGCTGACCAACGAGTACAAGGTCATGGACCAGGGCGGCCGCGACATCGGCTCTGTCGTCGAGGTCGGCCAGAGCGCGCTGAAGAAGATCCTGCGCTTCGTCTCCAGCCTCGACCAGTTCATGACGCACAAGCTGGAGATCCGCGACGCCTACGGCCAGCCGCAGCTGGTGCTGACCCGGCCCGCGAAGATCTTCAAGTCCCGGGTCGTCGTGACCCGTCCGGACGGCTCGCCGGTCGGCGAGATCGTCCAGAAGAACATGATCGGGAAGATCAACTTCGCGATGAACGCGAACGGCCAGCAGGTCGGCGCGATCAAGGCGGAGAACTGGCGGGCCTGGAACTTCGCGATCGTCGACCACGCGGACAACGAGGTCGCCCGGATCACCAAGACCTGGGAGGGCCTCGCCAAGACGCTGTTCACGACCGCGGACAACTACGTCCTGCAGATCCACTACCAGCTGCCCGAGCCGCTGCTGAGCCTCGTGGTGGCGACGGCCCTGACCGTCGACACCGCCCTCAAGCAGGACTCGCGGGGGCTCGGCTGAGCACGTCCCACGGGGACACGGCGACGGGGGGGGGGGGGGGGCGCGGGGGACTCTCGCGCCGCCGCCCCGGCCGGCGGGGGGGAGGAGGGGGGGGTGGGGGCCGGGGGGGCGCC
>NZ_JBFAET010000188.1:0-17826 GCF_040642095.1 Streptomyces sp. NPDC020362 | reverse complement strand
GCCAAAGACCGTTCCATGCCCCTGCCCACACCACTACACTCCCCACCCTCAGAACCCTGACCAGCAGAAATGGCGAAGTACTGCTGGAGTACTAGGCCTGCTGCCGCATCTGGTCCCCGGCCATCGCCAGGAGCGCGGCGTGCGTCTCACCGTCGGCGGCCACGATCAGCCCGCCGGCACCCGTGTGCAGGGGCCGGCCGTCGATGCCGGTCACGGTGCAGCCGACGGCCCGGCACAGGGCGATCCCGGCCGCGAAGTGCACGCTGTCGCGCAGGTCGCCGTCGGTGACGTACGCGGCCCGGCGGCCGGCGGCCACCCAGGCGACCGCGAGGGTCGAGGAGACCACCCGGGGCCGGAACCGCCGGCCGAAGCCGGGGTCGGCCAGGAGCCGTGCGGCCCGGAAGCCGGGGGCGTTCGGGAACGGCGGGTCGAGGTTGACGTCCACCAGGGCGGATTCCGCCGAGGGCGCCAGCTCCTCGTCCGTGCCGTCGAGCCGGACCCGGGCCCGCTGCCCGTCGGTCCAGAACACTTCCCCGCTGAACGGGTCGGCGGTCGCTGCCGCCGTGGTGTCGTCACCCACGCGCAGGGCGACGTTCACCCCCACCAGCATGGTCCGCACCGCGTAGTTGAGGGTGCCGCACAGCGGGTCGACCAGCCATCGGCGCCGCGCGTGGGCGCTGCCGGTGCTGCCGCTCTCTTCTCCGGTCACGGCGTCGTGGGGCCGCGCCGTGCGCAGCACCTCGACGATGGTCTGCTCCGCCGCGAGGTCGGCCGCCGTCGCGAAGTCGCCGGCGGGCTTCTCGAAGCGGGCGAGCGCTCCCCCGTACATGTCGCGCACCACGTCCGCGCCCGCCAGGGCGGCCCTCAGAGCCAGTTGGGCGTCGGACTCCCCGGTGTTCTGCGTGGTGTTCTCCCCATGGGTCTTCCCGTTGTTGATCAGCATGCGGGCAGCCTAAGGTGCGGGCCCGCCCCGACGGCGGGCCCGGGTCCGGCTACGGCCTGCGGGCCTTCCCGGTCGGGATGAGGGACAGGGTCTGTTCGGCCGCGGTGCGGCCGCCGCCGACGGAACTGCCGCTCGTGTCCGTCCAGTTGCGTGGCGCGGTGGTCTCGGCGCGGCGGGCGGGGGCCTGGGACAGCGCGAGTACGAGACCGCTGTAGCGATTGACGAGACGGCAGGAGCCGTCGCCGGAGGCGCTGCGGATCACGAACCACTGCTGGCCGACCGCGGGCCCGCCGCCCGGTGTCACGGTGACGGCCGGCCTGGCGCCCCAGGCCCTGCCCGTGGTGGATGCCGAGTCGACGCCCAGCAGACGGCCGCTCGCGGCGTTGGCGATGGTGAAGGCGCCATCGCCCGTGGGGGTGAAGGTCCACGATTCCCGGGCGGAGCCGGTGGGCGATGCGAGCGATGTCGTGGTCGAGTGGCCGGAGGCCTGGGCGAGGACGCGGCCCGTGTCGGCGGCGATGCGGTAGCGGCGGGTGGTGTCCACCGGCGGGGCGGCGGGCCGGGCGGAGTCGATGGTGACGTCGACGTATTCGCCGGAGGCGTCGTGGGAGCAGCCGAAGGCGCAGTAGGAGCGGAAGGTCCTGCCGACGACGGTCGAGCCGGTCCGGTTGGCTCGGTCGAGGAACCAGCGGTACCAGGAGGCGTTCGTGTAGCCGCCGGTGTCACCGATCGGGCGCCACTTCTGGGAGGCGAGGTCGTCGGTGGCGTAGAAGTACTGCGGTGAGCCGCCGCTCTGGTCGACGGCCTGCGGTTCGCCGATGTACAGGCCGAGGTAGGCGTCGTAGGTGATGTTCATGACGAACAGCGGCGAGGTCGGAGGCATCGTGCCGGCCGCGATCTGCTCGGCGGCGGTGCCGGTGTTGGCCGGGTCGTACTCGCCGGAGACGGGGGTGTAGCCGGTGGGGTGGGCCGCGTCGACGGGCACGATGTTGCTCTCCCGGCCGCCGGTGCCGGGCTCGGACCAGGTGCCGTCGTACCACTTGCGCCAGGATCCGGGCGCCATCTTCGCGGAGATCGGGGAGCGGGCCACGTGTTCGTAGAACGCCTTCCAGCCGCCGTTCTTGTCCACGATCCGGGAGCCGTAATACACGTAGAAGTAGCCGGAGGCGGTGTCCACGAAGAGGCGCTGGTCGCCGTCGCCGTAGGAGTACGTCTGGTGGGGGAAGGACGTCGTGTCGCCGCGCTTCGTGCTGTACGGGGACGTGATGGCGTGGTCCTTGACGGTCCAGGTGCGGCCGCGGTCGGTGGAGACCGCGTAGTCGATGGCGTCGTAGTGCAGTCCGTCACCGAAGGGCTGCGGGGTGAACTCGTTGTGCACCAGGCCGTACCAGTCACCGGTGTCGGGGTCGACCCACAGGCCCGACAGGTCGCAGTAGTTCTTCTGGGCGTAACCCGAGCCGGCCGGCGGGTACGTCGCCTCGCGGCCGGTCGGGCTGTTGTTGCACCGCCACGTGGTGTCGTCGTTGCGGTCGTCGGTATTGGCGGGGTCGACGGCCTTGCTGAGCGCCTTGTCGAAGGTGGCGCTGTCGAAGTCCCTGCCGGTGTAGAAGTCCCAGGTCCGCGGGTCCTCGGCGCCGTAGAGGGCGGCGGACTGCTGGTAGTGGAAGGTGCCGTCCCGGTCGAGGTACGGGACGGCGGGGGTGTCCGTGGGGTGGGTGAACGGTACGGGTGTCCCCACGGTCACGCTGTAGGTCGCGTCGGTGGCCGGGGAGAGGGCGGGGGCCGGGGCCGCGGTGCCGCTGCCCAGGGCCAGGGCCGAAGCGACGGCCGCGGCCATGGCGCCGCCTGCTCTGCTCAAGAGTCGCACGGGTGCTCCTTGGTACCGAAGGGCCGGTTGCACCCGAACGATCCGGCCCGGCGGTTTCCCGCGGCAATGGACTCCCCTGCTCCGCCTCTTGCACTTTCGCAGCGGCGCGCGGCTCAGCCCGTGGCGCCGGTCCCGGCGGACAGCGGTACGTCCCAGGCCAGTTGGCGGATCAGCGCGTCGTCCTCGCGCCGGGCGCCGGGATCGGCGGAGGCGGCGCGGGAAGGAGTGTGCGTGCCGCGGGAGATGCCGCCGCTGACGGTGATGTTGCGCTCCGTGCGCGGGCGGCGGTACTGCTCGTAGACGGCGAACGCGGAGTGCGGATCGGGCGCGTCCCGCAGGGACTTGGCGAGGACGACGGCGTCCTCCAGTGCCATCGAGGCGCCCTGCCCGGTGGCCGGGGAGGCCGCGTGGGCCGCATCGCCGACGAGGAGGACGCGGCCCGAGTGCCAGGCGGAGCCGAGCGGCATCTCGTTGGCGTTGGTGACCATGATGCGCTCGGCGCAGGCCGCGACGATGTCGGCGGCGGGTGTGGAGTCCTTGCGCAGCAGGGGGAGAAGCTCGTCGCGCCGGTCGGCGGCCGTGCGGTGGACCGGTCCGTCGGCGGGCAGCGGCTCGCCCCCGATACGGGCGAACCAGTACGTCTCCCCCTCCGGCGAGACCGCGTAGCCGAAGGCGGACCCGCTGCCGCGCACCATGGTGATGAGGCCGGTGGCGTCGGTGACGGGAGCGTCGTCCGCGTAGCCGTAGAAGACGCGCTGGCCCGCGTACCGGGGCTGCGGCGCGGGCCCGAAGGCCTGTCGGCGCACGGTGGAGTTCAGGCCGTCGGCGCCGATGAGGAGGTCCGCTGTGGCGGTGCCACCGTCGGAGAAGTGTGCGGTGACGCCGTCGGGGCCGTCCGTCACGGACATCAGCCGGGTGCCGTGGCGTACGGGTATGCCGCGCCGGACGGCCTCCGCCTGCAGGGCCGAGTTCAGCTCGCCGCGGCGCAGGCAGCGGAAGCGCAGTGCCGGGTCGTCCGCCTCGCCCAGCGGCGACCGGACCACCTCGGATCCCTGGCTGTCGAGCAGGCGCAGCGAAGACAGCGGAAAACCGACGGCCGTGACGGCGTCCGTGGCGTCGAGCTGGGCGAGGGCCCGCATGCCGTTGGTCGCCAGGGTGAGGAAGGCCCCGAGGTCCTCGGCCGCGTCGGGATGCGCCTCGAACACCGTGACGTCGAAACCCGCCTTGCGCAGGCCCAGCGCTGCCGCTGTGCCCGCGATCCCGCCGCCGACCACCATGACGCTCGTCGCCGCCATCCCTGTCACTCTCCGCTCCCGCCGTCGATGTTGGCTGCATCCATCTAAGGGCAGCGCCGGTTTCCCGGAGAGTGCCTGGGGCCGAGAACCGGACAGGACCGGTCATCCGTGGCACGGCGGCGTGTGTCCGGTTCCGCACCGGATCGTGCCGGGCCCGGGGTGCGCCGCTCGGCCCGGCGGGTTCCGTCGCCGCGGGGTTGCGGCGGCGAGCAGCTGGTACACGGCGGCCACGTCCTCGGACAGGGCGGCCTTGGCCCAGCGGGTGAGGTCGTCGCCGAGCACCTCGTACGCCCCCGTCTCGACGCCGTCGAGCGCGGCCACGGCGATGTCATGGGCGCTCGCCTTCGGCGCCTCGATGTCCGCGGTCATGTCCGTGTCGACGTAGCCCATGGCGCGACGCCTGCGCCCGCCCGGCCCCGGTGGTCGGCCCCGGCGTGGACGACGAGGACGCGCTGGACGAGGTCCGGGCGCCGGCCGAGCGGCTGCGCGCCGGGGTCTGGATCAGCCCGCTGTCCGGCCGCTCCGGCTTCCCGGAGTCGCATCCGCTGTTCCAGGGCTTCCTGCCACCGGTCCCCGGCCCGCCGGCTGCACGCCTGGCGCCGTACGACGTGGTGGTGGCCCTGGGCGCGCCGGTGTTCACGCACCACGTGGCGGACGGCGGGCCGTTCCTGATGCCGGGCACCGACCTGTTCCACCTGGACTGCGATCCGGGACAGGCCGCCTGGCTGCCCACCGGCACCAGCATCGTGACGACGCTGCGGCCGGCGCTGGCCCGGCTCGCCGAACTGCTGAAGGAGGCGGACCGTGACCCGCCGCCGACGCGCCCCGCGCCCCCGGCGGCCCGCGGGGAGGGGGCGCTCACCCCGGAGCTGTTCTTCGACCTGCTGCGCGCACGGCTGCCGCGCGACCGGGTGCTCGTCGCGGAGGCGCCCAGTCATCGCGACGCCCTGCACGCGCGCGTGCCGGTCGATTCCGGCGGCGGCTTCCTCACCACGGGCAGCGGGGCGCTCGGCTGGGGCCTGCCCCTCGCGGTCGGCCGGGCGCTCGCCGACGGCCGGCGGGTGGTGTGCGTGGTCGGCGACGGCTCGGCGCTCTACTCCGTGCAGGCCCTGTGGACAGCTGCCCGGCACGCGGCGCCCGTCACCTACGTCCTGCTCGACAACGGCGGGTACGGCGCCGTCCGCACGCTGGGCCGCCGGATCGCTCTCACGCACGTCCCCGGCACGGACATCTAAGGCATCGACTTCACGGGCCTCGCGCGGTCCTTCGGCTGCCAGGCGGCCCGCGCCGAACACGCCGCCGAGCTGTCGGCCGCCCTCGACGACGCCCTGGGCCGGAACGACGACGCGGGCCCGTTCCTTCTCCACGTGCGGGTGACCGGCAGCGCGGGCACCCTGTACGAGCCCTGGGCCGGGTGAGCGATGCTGCGCCTCGACTCCGTGAGCCAGCGCTACGGCGGGCATCACGTCCTGGACGGCATCAGCCTGACCGTGCCCGACGGGCAACTGCTGTGCGTCGTCGGGCCGTCCGGCTGCAGCAAGTCCACACTGCTGCGCAACATCGCCGGGCTGCTGCCCGCGCAGGAGGGCACGATCACCGTCGACGGCACTGCGGTGACCGGGGTACCCGAGCGGCTCGCGGTCGTCTTCCAGGAGTACGGCCGCTCGCTGCTGCCCTGGCTCACCGTCCGCGACAACGTGGCCCTGCCGCTGCGGCGCCGGGGCCTCGGACGGGCGGCCCGGCACGCCGAGGCCGAGGCCATCCTCGAACGGGTCGGCCTGACCGGGGTGGCCCGTCGGCATCCCCGGCAGCCCTCCGGAGGAATGCAGCAGCGCGTCGCCATCGCCCGCGCGCTGGTCTGCCGGCCCTCCCTCCTGCTCATGGACGAGCCGTTCGGCTCCCTGGACGCCCGCACCCGCGAGGACCTGGAGGACCTGCTCCTGGAAGTGCACCGCGCCGACGGCACGACATCGTGTTCGTCACCCACGACATCGACGAGAGCGTGTACGTCGGCGACCGCGTCGTCGTCCTCTCCCACGGTCCGGGCTCCCGGGTCGTCCGCGACCTGGCGGTCGACCTGCCGGGCAGTCGCGACCGGATCACCACCCGGGGCCTGCCCGGCTTCGTGGCACTGCGCACGGAGGGGGGACGGGCGGTGCGCAACGGCGCGTGAGGCCGGGGCATCCTGGGGGTACGTCGAGCTGGGAGGTGCCGGCATGCGGTGGTGGACCGGAGCGTGGACGGCCGCCGCGGTGGCCGTGCTGCTGGCGGGGTGCGGTGCGCCGGCGGACGGGGGTCCGGGGGCACGCACAGGGGCGCCGGAGAGCCGGGGCGGCGGCACCGGGCCCTCGGACAGCGGGAGCGCAGGCACAGGGCCGTCGGACAGCGAGCACGCAGGCACGGGGCCGTCGGACAGCGGCTCGCTTCGGCCGTCGCACTCGGCGCCCGCCGCTTCCCCGTCCTCCCCCTCGGCGGGGAGGTGTGCCGCCGGACATGCGGAGGTTGTCGTCTCTCCCGGTGACCCGATCCGGCGGGAGCTGTGCGTGCGGCCCGGGACGGTGGTCACGCTCGTGCTGCGACCGCGCACGGACGACAAGCGGTGGACCGGAGTGGGAAGTTCGGCCCCCGCCCTCGTCGTGCCGTCCGGCTGGCACCTGGGGGCGGACGGCACCGCGCACGCCACCCTGCGCTGCGCGGGCACCCGGGGCGGTGCCGCCCGGGTCACCGTCTCCGCTAAGGAACCGGACGTGGCCGGTGCCCCGCAGGGGGTCTTCACGCTGGACGTGAGCGTGGTGCCGTATCCGCAGGACGGGTGACCCCCGGCAAGAGGTCACCCGTTCCCGGGATGGGCGGGCCGGTCAGTCGAGGTCGCGCAGCCTGATGGCCCGGATGCCCCGGCCGTGGGTGGCCGCGTACAGCGTGCCGCCGTCCGGGCTGGTCTTCAGCTGGAGCACGGCGACGGCCGGCAGGTGGCCGACGCGCTCCCACCTCGTGCGGCCCGGCGCGCGGTAGACGACGCCGAGATCGGTCGCCACGGCGAGGCCGCCGTTCGCCGTCACCAGCGCGGAGTCGGTCGGCACGTCGGGGAGGTTCGCCGAGACGTCCTTCCACGTGGTGCCGCCGTCGGTGGACTCGAAGACGTGGCCGACGCCCGCGCCCGGGCCCTCGGTCCAGTGGCGGGAGAAGCCGTTGACCGCGAGGAAGACGTGGTCGGCGTTCTTCGGGTCGACGGCGAAGCCGCTCAGGTAGCGGTTGGGGACGGTCCCGTCCACCGGCAGACCGATGTCGTGCCAGCCGGTGCCGTCCGCGTTGCCGACGGCGATGCCGCGGGCGAAGCCCTGGTTGTTGCAGGGTCCGCACCAGGCGGCGTAGATCTTCCCTCCCGAGGCCGCGACGGCGGTCGCGACCCGGCCGGTGCCGAAGTCGTGCACGCTGCTCCACTCCGAACCGCTGCGGATGGCGTAGCCGTGGGTCTGCACCCAGATGTGGCGGCCGCCGGCGATCCAGGTGTTGCCGTTCTTCATGTCGGTCGCGAGCGGGGCGATGAAGCGAGCCTCGCTGGTGGCGTTGTCGGGCGGGGCGACGCCGAAGGAGGTGGCCTTGCTCGGGTCGGTGCTCCAGCTGCCGTCGTTGACGGCGCAGTTCTGGGTGACCTGGACGGCGAGGTAGACGTACTCCTGGGCGATGTTGCAGCCGTCGGCGGGATCGGTGAGGGTGTCGCCGCCGTCGCCGCCGAAGTCGGAGCCCATCACCCTGTCGTCGCCGCGCAGGACGGACTGCCCGTTGTCCTGCAGGCCGCCGGTGACGGACAGGCCACCGTGGTCGAGGTCCCTGCCGATACCGACGGAGTAGTACTGGAGGGTGTCGATGGTGCCGTCGTTGAGGGACGTCCAGTCGGTGGCGTGGCCGGAGGCATCCTGGGAGCCGGAGACGGGGCGTTTGTAGACGCCTCCGTCGTTGCCGACGTACACCCAGCTCCTGCCGTGGTAGCGGCCGATCGCCACGCCGTGCTGGTCGGAGTGGGTGGTGGGGTGGCAGTCGCCGGTCTGCCGGGCGGGATCGATGCTCCAGCAGGAGAAGGGGAAGTTCCAGTACGGGCCGACGGTGGACCAGGTGGTGCCGCCGTCCTTCGTCTCGTAGACCTCCTCGAGACCGGCGTACACGTGCTGCGGGTCGCTCGGGTCGACGGCGAGGAACTGGTTGTACCAGGCCTGGACGCCCGGCATGTAGCCGGCCGTGGTCAGCGCCGAGTTGTCGGCGGCCAGGCCCTTGTAGTCGGCGATCTTCGTCCAGGGCCCGGCCGGGGAGCCTGACTTGGAGACGTAGATGCCTTCGAGGCCGCTGTCCGGGTTGGTGCTCAGCTGCTGCGGCGACTGGTCGACGGCGTAGTAGCGGGAGCCGTCGGCGGAGCGGGCGAAGGTGACGTTGCCGACGTCGTCGGCGTCGGCGGGCAGGTCACCGAGGCCGCCGGTGATCCGCGTCCAGGTCCCGCCCGTCTCGGTGTAGAAGCCGTTGTACTCGTCGCCGCTGCGCCAGCCGACGGCGAGCACCACCTTGGAGGGGTCCTTGGGGTCGATGGCGATGTCGTTGGCGATGTTCTTGTACGGGGCGTCCGGGTCGTCGGCCTTCGAACCGCCCGGCAGATAGTCGGGGTTGGGCGCGAACTCCAGCTTCCAGGGGCCGCCGAGGCGCTTCGTGGAGTGGCTCCACACGCCGGCGCTGGTGGCCGCCCACACCCTGCCGCCGCCGAAGCGCAGCTCGTGGATGGTGGTGCTCTCCAGCTCGTCGCCGCCGACCCGGCGGCGCGGGGAGAAGGTGCCGTGGTGCGGGTGGGCCAGGACGTAGACCCCGCTGCCGAGGTAGGCGTCCGAGTTGGTGGTGGCCTCGCCGGTGCCGAGCCACAGCCGGCCGGCTCCGTCGACGGCGAGGGCGCCGGTGGACTGCGCGGGAAGCCGGTCGCTGATGGGCTGCCAGTGGCCGCCTCCGGTGTGCGAGCGCCATACTCCACCGCCGGCGCTGCCCGCGTAGACGTAACCGTCGTCGTCGGCCGCGAGCGCGGCCATGCGGCCGGTGACGTCGCCGGATCCGCCGCTGGAGTTGGAGTCGATGTCGCGGTAGCGCGGGTCGTCGGAGTCGTACCGCAGTCCGGTGACGTGGCGCCAGCTGCCGCCGGTCTGCGGGAGCCTCTGCAGACTGCTCCAGGCGGCGCCGTACGCGCCCGGTGCCACGACACCGGGCGAGGTGCGGGCCTCGGCGTACTGGTCGGCGCCCTCGGCGATCTCGTCCGCCTCGTTGCCGTCGTCGTCATCGGCCTGCAGACGCGGGGACGCGGCGCCCACGGACTGGTGGCGTTCCTTGGCGAGTTGGCCGAGTGTTCGTACTCCGAAAGGGGCGGCGCCGCCGGGTCCGGAGGCGGCGGACGGGGGTATCGCGACGAGCGCGGCGGACGCGGTGAACGCACAGACGGTGAACCACCGTCTTCTGCGGGCGGGCAAGGACACCAGGGCCTCCCAGGCGGGCATCGACACTGCCGACGCAGGAGAGCCGACCACGCGGACATGGAAACGTCCGCCACTTGACGCGCATTTGACGCGTACCTGCCAGTAGTTGGCGGCCCGGTCCGCGGCGCTCCCTGAACCTCATCCCGAGCGAGGGCCGCTCAGGGGCGTCGCGGCGCCACCCGTGCGGTCCTGGGTGCGCAACTGGCCGACCGTCTTCAGCAGGCGGTCGGCGGGCTCGCGCAGCCGGGGATGGGCGAGGACCGTGTTGCGCAGGCCGCGCACCGGCCGCCGCCACAGTCGCTGGGCCACGGCCATGGGGTGCGGGCGGGCGGCGAAGCCCTCGCCGACCCGCAGTTCGCGGGTCTTGAGCCAGTCCTTGTACTCCTTGTCGCCGCGCCCCAGGTCCACCAGGGTCACCCCGTGCCGGGCGGCCGCCTCGGCGGTCCTCAAATGCATCATCAACCCCGGTGAGTAGTAATGGAGGTCGGGGTCGTACGCGGTGAACCAGGCGGCCAGGACCGTGCTGGAGCGGGGGCCGAAGTGGGCCGCCACGGGACGGTCGCCGGCGTAGAGCACGGACAGCACGCCGGTGAAGTGCTCCTCGCGGACGTGGAAGAGGTGGTCCACCAGATCGACGATCCAGTCCCGCGAGAACCGGTCCATCCGTCCCGTCCTCCGGTACTGGGCGGACTTCCACCGCATGAGCGTGTGCAGGGCCTCGGGATCGCGCTCGTCGAACACGAACCGCACCTCGCCGACGTCCCGACCGAGGCGGCGTTCCTTCTTCAGCGTCGTCTTGGCCAGCCCCGGGTAGGCGCCGCGCAGCCAGTCGGCGTAACCGCCGTCGCCGGGCTTCACGTCGATCACCGGCGAGGCGAAGGTTCCGGTGACGTGGGGGGCGAACGGCCGCTGCTCCTGGACGAGATGGTCGAACTCGAAGATGCTGAGCCCGCAGGCGCGCAGCAATTCACCGGCGTCCCAGGTGACTCCGGGCCGGTGCACGAGCGCCTGGCAGTCGGACAGCCCGAGTCCGACGGCGCGTCCCGTGCCGAGGGGGCTCCGCTCGTACGGGAAGAAGCCGACCGGTTCCCCGCCCTCCCGCAGGATCGCGACGCGCACGCCGCCGCGGTGGCGGCCGACCCCGATCGTGAACTCCGGTGCCAGGAACGGGTTGGCGTATTCGGGTGACTCGCCCATCGCCCGGTGCCAGGCTCCGCGCAGTGCGGAGGTCAGGTCGCCGGGTCTGTGGATGGTGATCTCCACCTCAGGTCAACCGCCCTTCCGCCGGCTGCGCGCATGCTCTCTCGCGTGCGGCACAGGCCGGTGCGGCGTGTGGATCATGGCTTATGGATCGCACGGGCGATCACTCCCCCCATGACGCGCCGGGCGCGTCCTGCCCTTGCTGCCGATGTCTACCCATCCCCACCGTGCGCCGGTGCCCAAACGTCGCGAAACCGTACGCACACCATCCAAGGGTGCCTCAGGCGACGGATGATCCGCCATGGGTCTGCGGACATCGGTGATGAGTCAGGACGGATGACGTGAAGTTCACGCCCCCCTCGACCCGGCCGACGCGAGGGACACGCTGCTCGGCCCGGGCTGCGTGGTGAGCGCGTTCCCCAACCCGGTCGGCGCGTTGAGCCGGTTCTCAGCCCCGTTGGCGTGTTGAGCTGGATCCTGAGCCCCGTTGGCGTGTTGAGCGGGATCCTGAGCCCCGGTGGTGTGCTGAGCGGGTTCCTCGAGCCCGGCCGACGCGAGGGACATGTTCCCCGGCCCGGGCGGTGCAGGGGCACAGGGCTCAGCCCGGCCGGCGCCCCAGTCCTTCCGCGCCGGTCGTCATGTCCTGGGTGCCGATCACCGACAGCAGTTCCAGCTGGGCGGCGCCCTCGGTGCCGGGCGGGGCGCTGAACCACAGCAGGCGCTGGCGGCCGTCCTCGCTGAACAGGTTGTGGCAGTCCAGCTCGATGACGCCGAGCGAGGGATG
The DNA here is from genome assembly GCF_040642095.1 of Streptomyces sp. NPDC020362. Classification (NCBI taxonomy): domain Bacteria; kingdom Bacillati; phylum Actinomycetota; class Actinomycetes; order Kitasatosporales; family Streptomycetaceae; genus Streptomyces; species Streptomyces sp. NPDC020362. Next base: position 6,236 of record NZ_JBFAET010000188.1, on the reverse strand, counting down.
GACGATCCGCTTGTGGTCGGTGCGGCGCAGGGCCACGTCCCGCTGCTCCCACAGCGCAGCGAACTCCTCACTGCGTCGCCGCAGCGCCGCGACCATCCGGCCCACCTCGGCGTCCTTCGCGCGCCGGGCGGCCACCGCCTGCAGGTCGGCGACGAAGACCCGGGAGTGGTGCGGGTGGTCCTCGGCGGGGTAGACGGCGCGGGAGCCGGGGTCGGTGAACCAGCGGTGGACGAAGCTCGACTCGGGGCCGCGGATGGCCGGGGGCGGGCCGAGCAGCGCTCGTGCGAGGGGGTTCTGGACGAGGGTTTCGTGCAGGTCGTTGATGACCTGGGCGGGGGTGGTGGTGAGCCGGTCCAGCAGGCCGACCAGGGCGGGCTGGGCCTGCGCCGCGGTGCTGTGGGCGGTGGGCACCGGGCGGTCGGCCAGGTGGAAGAGGTGATCGCGTTCGTCGCCGCTGAGCCGCAGTGCGCGGGCGAGCGCGGCCAGCACCTGCACGGAGGGCCGGGCCCCGCGACCGCGCTCCAGCTCGGTGTAGTAGTCGGCGGAGAGCCCGGCCAGCTGGGCGACCTCCTCGCGCCTGAGGCCCGGCACCCGGCGGCGGGGCCCGGTGGGCAGGCCGACGTCGGCGGGGCGGATCCGGTCGCGGCGGGACTTCAGGAAGGCGGCGAGCTCCGATTGGTTCACGCCTCCATGGTCACTCCGGCGGCGGCGCGGAACCAGGGGTTGGCGACCCCAGGGTGAGCACAGCCGTGGCTGTCGTCGGACCGGCCGCCCAGGCTGGAGGCACCCACCGGGCGACACGCCCCACTGCCGCTGGAGACCTCATGTCCACCGAAACGTCCGCCGAAAAGTCCACCGACACGTCCGCCGAAATGTCCGCCGGAGCGACCGCCCCCGCGGCACCCCGCGTCGCCATCGTCACGGGCGGCTCCCGCGGCATCGGCCGGGAGACGGTCAAGCGGCTCACCGCCGACGGTTACGCCGTGGTGGTCGGGTACGCGGGCAGCCGCGACCTGGCCGAGGCCGTCGTGGAGGAGGCCGTCGCGGCCGGCGGGCGCGCGGTCGCCGTCCGCGCCGATGTCGCCGACGAGGCGCAGGTCGCCGCGATGTTCGAGACCGCAGCCGACGAGTTCGGCGGAGTCGACGTCGTGGTCCACGCGGCCGGGCGGATGTACCTCGCACCGGTCGCCGAACTGGACCTCGCGGAGCTGGTCGCGATGCACCGCACCAACATCCGCGGCTCCTTCGTGGTCGCCCGGCAGGCGGCCCGGACCCTGCGCCCGGGCGGCTCGCTCGTCACCTTCTCCACGTCCGTGGTCGGCCTGTCCTTTCCCGCCTACGGCGCCTACAGCGCCAGCAAGGGCGCGGTCGAGGCGCTGACGATGGTCCTGGCCCGCGAGATGCGCGGCCGGGACGTCACGGTGAACTCCGTGGCCCCTGGGCCCACGGCCACCGATCTGTTCCTGGACGGCAAGGACGACGAGACCGTCGCCGGGCTGGCCGCCCAGGCGCCGTTGGAGCGTCTCGGCACGCCGGCCGACATCGCGGAGGTGGTGGCCTTCCTCGCCAGCCCGGCAGGCCACTGGGTCAACGGCCAGGTCGTCCGCGCCAACGGCGGCATCGTCTGACCGCCCCTCACCCCCCTCCCCCTGCCCCCTCCCGGCTCATTGCAAGCCTCCCGACTCCCTGCGAGGACTCATGTCTCCCGACACTCCCCGGACCGTCCTGGTCACCGGCGCCTCCAGCGGCTTCGGCGCGCTGACCGTGCGTGCCCTCGCCGACGCCGGTCACACCGTCTACGCGGGCGTCCGGCAGCCGTCCGGCCGCAATGCGCCCGCCGTGGCGGACCTCGACCGGTACGCGGCCGAACACGGCGTGCGCCTGCACGCGCTGGACCTGGACGTCACCTCCCAGGACTCGGCCGACACGGCCGTCGCGCACGTCCTGGCCGCCGACGGCCGCCTCGATGTCCTGGTCCACAACGCGGGCCACATGGTGACCGGGCCCGCCGAGGCGTTCACGCCCGAGCAGCTCGCCGAGCTGTACGACGTCAACGTGCTGGGCACCCAGCGCGTCAACCGGGCCGCGCTGCCCCACCTGCGGGGGCGGGGTGAGGGCCTGCTGGTGTGGATCGGCAGCTCCAGCACCCGCGGTGGCTGCCCGCCGTTCCTGGCGCCCTACTTCGCCGCGAAGGCCGCGATGGACGCACTGGCGGTCAGTTACGCAGGCGAGCTGATCCGGTTCGGCATCGACACCGCGATCGTCGTCCCCGGCGCGTTCACCTCCGGCACGAACCACTTCGCGCACGCGGGCTCGCCCGCCGACACGGGCCGGGCCGCCGCCTACGACGCGCGCTACGGTGCCCTGCTGGCCGGCCTGGACGAGCGGCTCGCGGCTCTGGTCCCGCCGGAGGCGAACGCCGTCCAGGTCGCCGAGGCCGTCGTACGCCTGGTGGACCTGCCCGCCGGCCGCCGGCCGCTGCGCACCCACGTCGACCCCGGCCGCGACGGCAGCGAGGTCGTCTCCGCGGTCGCCGACCGCATCCGCGCCGACTTCTTCCGCCGCGCCGGACTGGAGGACCTGCTCGCCGCGGGCAGCTCCCTCTGACCATCCCGGCGGCGACCCCTCCGCACATTCCACCGACCTACCGTCAACCGAGGAGAATCCTCGTGCCGTTCGCGAACTTCAAGGTCCCTGCCGGAAGCCTGGACGAGAAACAGAAGGAGCTGATCGTCACCCGCACCACCGATCTGTACGCCGAGATCTACGGCGAACGCGCCCGCGCCACCACGCTGGTCCTCGTCGAGGAGGTCGCCGACGGCGGCTGGGGCATCGGCGGCCGCGTGCTGACCCTGGCCATGATCCAGCAGCCGTCCGAGGAGTGACTGGCGCCCGCCGCTCCGCGCCATCACAGTGGATCACCGTCCGGAGCACCACGGCACCCGTGAAAGGCGGTACGTCATGTCCCCCTCCGAGCCCGTCGTCCCGATTCCCGCAGACCTGATGGCCGCCATGCCTTTCGCGGCCGGGCTGGGCATCGAGTTGCAGGAGGCCACGGCCGAGCGCACCGTGGGCGGTCTCGCCTGGTCCCCGGAAGTCTGCACGGTGGGTGGTGCCGTGCACGGCGGGGCGCTGATGGCGCTGGCGGACAGCGTCGGTGCCGTGTGCGCCTTTCTCAATCTGCCCGAGGGGGCGTCGGGTACCTCGACGGTGGAGTCCAAGACCAACTTCCTGCGGGCGGTCACCGCCGGGCACGTCCACGCCACGGCCCGTCCCCTGCATGTCGGCGGCACCCTCGTGGTGGTGCAGACGGATCTGCGCGACGACCGGCACCGGCTGGTCGGCCAGACCACGCAGACCCAGATGGTGCTGCGGAAGAACACCGACTGAGCGACCCCGAACCGAAGGCCGGCCCCGCCATCCACAGGGGGCCGGCCTTCGTCGTGCCCGGCCGTGTTCCCCTCCGCCGTATTGACATGAACCTGCATCAACCCTGAGGCTTCGTGCGTGAAGTTGCTCGTTTGGAGCTCCTTTCGAGCGCTTCCGCGCAAAGAACGCAAGAACAGTCAGTCCGCGATGGTGCGATGGGAGCTGTTCCGCAGTGCGAAGACTCCGACACCGTGTGCCATGGCCGTCCTGGGTTCCGCTGGGACTGGCGGCCGCCCTGGCCGGGACGGTGCTCACCGCCCCGGCGCCCGCAGCGGCCGCCACGACAGCGGCCGGCGCCGTGCTCGACTCCGCTCACAGCAGCGTCGACTGGCAGAGCCCGGTCTACGCCAAGGGCACCGGCGGCGGCACCGAGAGCTGCCCCGATGCCGCTGCCGACCCCGACAGCAAGGTCTGCGACCGCTTCGACCTGACCGTCTCGGTGCCGGACGGCTACTGGGACGACAACCCCGAGGGCGGCGTGCCGCTGTCGATCAAGTGGGAGAAGCCCTCCGACGACTTCGACCTGTACGTCTACGACGACCACGGCAAGCAGGTGGCCTCCAGCGCCGGCACCGCCGATCCCGAGGCCACGGTGATCCCGCGGGCCACGGGGACGTACCACGTCCTGGTCGTGCCGTACGACGTGCACGACAACTCGTTCACGGGCACCGCGTATCTGCCCGCGACCACCGACGCCGGGAATCTCACGTCTTTCTCGGGCGGCGACGGCAGCTACACGATCGGGGCGGGCGCGCTCACGGCTCGCGCGGACTTCCTGACCGGGGGTCAGCTCCGGCTCCAGGCCGATCCGTCGGGCTCGCTGAGCGACCCGGCGGGCACGGCCATCGTGCGCACGGAGCCCGCCCTCCAGCAGCACACCTCGTCCTTCGACGCGGGCGACTACTACGGCATCCGCTCCCCCGGGGCCGTGCTGCGGGTGTACAAGAAGCCGTTGCGGTTCGGGCTGTACAAGCCCGACAACCGCACCCGGATCTGGCAGGAGGACAAGCCGCTGCGGTGGTCCACCGGCGGGATGCGGCAGAGCCTTCGGCGGGGCGCCGACGAGCAGTTCTTCGGCGGCGGCGAGCAGAACGGCAGCTTCTCGCACCGCGGGCAGACCATGTACGTGGCCAACAGCTTCGACTGGAACGAGGGCGGCTACAACAACTCCCAGCCGTTCTACCTCTCCAGCGCGGGCTACGGCGTCCTCCGCAACACCTTCGCGCCTGGCGTCTACACCTTCGGCTCGCCGGTGACGACGGGCCAGCAGGAGCGGCGGCTGGACGCCTACTACTTCCTCGGCGACCCCAAGCAGGTCATCGGCAAGTACACGGCACTGGTGGGCAAGCCCTTCATGCCTCCGGCCTACGGCCTGGAACCCGGGGACTCCGACTGCTACCTGCACAACGCCAACCGGGGCGAGCGGCACACCCTGGACGCCCTGAAGATCGCCGACGGCTACACCGAGCACCAGATGCCGCTGGGCTGGATGCTGGTCAACGACGGGTACGGCTGCGGGTACGAGAACCTGGAGCAGACCGCGAAGGGCCTGCAGGACCACCATGCCCAGCTCGGCCTGTGGACCCAGGACGGCATCGACAAGCTCGCCGACCAGGTCAAGGCCGGCCAGCGAGTGGCCAAGCTGGACGTGGCCTGGGTCGGCAACGGCTACAAGTTCGCACTGGACGCGTGCGACGCGGCCAAGAAGGGCATCGAGGACAACAGCGACGCGCGAGGGTTCGTGTGGCTGCCCGTCTCCTGGGCGGGCGCCCAGCGCTGCGGTGTCCTGTGGAGCGGCGACCAGAAGCTGTCCTGGGACTACATCCGCTGGCAGATCCCGACGTACGCCGGGGCGACCATGTCCGGCATCGCCTACAACACCGGTGACGTGGGCAGCATCTACCGCCACGACGCGAAGATGTACGCCCGCGACCTCCAGTGGAAGGCGTTCCTGCCGGCCGTCATGACCATGGACGGCTGGGCCAGCGACATCACCACGGGCAAGCCAGCCGACCAGCAGCCGTGGCTCGACGGCGAGCCGTACACCTCGATCAACCGCAAGTACCTGCAGCTGAAGGAGCGGCTGCTGCCGTACATGTACACCCTGTCCGCCGACGCTTCGAAGACGGGCGTGGGCGCGGTGCGCCCGCTGTGGCTGGAGTACCCGGACGACCCGAACACACTGGGCGCACAGGCCAAGTACGAGTTCCTCTCCGGCCGCGACTTCCTGGTCGCCCCGGTCTACCAGGACTCCGACACCCGTGACGGCATCTACCTGCCCAAGGGCACCTGGACCGACTACTGGACCGGCCGCACCTACCAGGGTCCGACCACCCTGAACGGCTACCACGCCCCGCTCGACACGCTCCCGCTGTTCGTGCGCGAGGGCGCGATCGTCCCCATGTGGCCCGAGGGGACGACGAGTTGGCAGACCCGCGACCGGCACGAGCTGGACTGGGACGTGTACCCGTCGGCGCACGGCACCAGCCGCTACACGCTCTACGAGGACGACGGCGTGACCCGCGACTTCGCCAAGGGCGCGGCGGCCACCCAGCGGGTGTCGGTGCACACCGGCGCCGGAGGGACGACCGTCGCGGTCGGCGCGAGCAGGGGCGGGTACACGGGCAAGGTGGACGCCCGGTCGTACCGGTTCACCGTGCACGGCGACACGGCACCGGCGCGCGTGTTCCTCGACGGGCGCCAACTGCCGGACCGAGGGCGGCGGTGTGCAGCCGGTGCCGGCGCATCCGCACCTCCAGGCGCTCGGCGACGGTCAGCAGGTCCGCCTCGTGGTAGCCGGCCTCGCG
>NZ_JBFAET010000187.1:0-17868 GCF_040642095.1 Streptomyces sp. NPDC020362 | reverse complement strand
GGCGGAGGTGGGGGGTCCTGGGGGCGGAGCCCCCTGGTGCATCAGGTGGTCGTACGCCGCCGCCGCGCCCCCGGCCGACGCTCACTCGGCCGAGTCACCGGATCCCCGGCCTCCAGCGCGGCAGCGCGCCGCTTCAGCCCGAAGTCGGCCAGCGCCTCCGCCAGCTTGTGCACCGACGGCTCCGGAGCCATCACATCGACCCGCAGCCCGTGCTCCTCGGCCGTCTTCGCCGTAGCCGGCCCGATGCACGCGATCACCGTCACGTTGTGCGGCTTGCCCGCGATACCCACCAGATTCCGGACAGTCGACGACGACGTGAAGAGCACCGCGTCGAAGCCACCGCCCTTGATCGCCTCCCGCGTCTCCGCCGGCGGCGGCGAGGCCCGCACGGTCCGGTAGGCCGTGACGTCGTCGACCTCCCAGCCCAGCTCGATGAGCCCGGCCACCAGCGTCTCGGTGGCAATGTCGGCCCGGGGCAGGAAGACACGGTCGATCGGGTCGAAGACCGGGTCGTACGGCGGCCAGTCATCCAGCAGCCCCGCGGCCGACTGCTCACCGCTCGGCACCAGATCCGGCTTCACGCCGAAGGCGATCAGCGCCTTGGCGGTCTGCTCGCCCACCGCGGCCACCTTGATGCCCGCGAAGGCCCGGGCGTCGAGCCCGTACTCCTCGAACTTCTCCCGTACGGCCTTGACCGCGTTCACCGAGGTGAAGGCGATCCACTCGTACCGCCCGGTCACGAGCCCCTTGACGGCACGTTCCATCTGCTGGGGCGTGCGCGGCGGCTCGACGGCGATCGTCGGGACCTCGTGCGGCACGGCACCGTAGGACCGCAGCTGGTCGGAGAGCGAAGCCGCCTGCTCCTTCGTACGCGGGACGAGCACCTTCCAGCCGAACAGCGGCTTGGACTCGAACCACGACAGCTGGTCGCGCTGGGCGGCGGCGGAACGCTCACCGACCACGGCTATCACCGGCCGGCCGCCATCGGGCGAGGGCAGCACCTTCGCCTGCTTGAGCGTCTGCGCGATCGTCCCGAGGGTCGCCGTCCAGGTCCGCTGACGGGTGGTCGTACCGGCGACCGTGACCGTCAGCGGGGTGTCCGGCTTGCGGCCCGCCGACACCAGCTCGCCGGCGGCCGCCGCCACCGCGTCCAGCGTCGTCGACACGACCACCGTGCCGTCGGAGGCGCCCACCTCCGTCCAGCAGCGGTCGGAGGCCGTACGGGCGTCCACGAACCGGACGTCCGCGCCCTGCGCGTCCCGCAGCGGCACACCCGCGTACGCGGGCACGCCGACCGCGGCCGCCACACCCGGTACGACCTCGAAGGGCACACCGGCGGCGGCGCAGGCGAGCATTTCCTCGGCCGCGTACGTATCAAGTCCTGGATCGCCCGCCACCGCACGGACGACCCGCCTGCCGCCCCGCGCAGCCTCCATGACAAGATGAGCGGCATCCCGCAGGGGCGGGACAGCAGCCGGTTTTGACGTGCCGTCAACGACCGCAAGCTGGGGTGTGCCCGTGCCAGGAAGCGGATCCGAGGAGGAGACCGCGTCCATCGGCACGACGGAGACACCCTGTCGGGCGTGCGTCCGGATCACGTCGAGCACCTCGTGCTCGGCGACCAGGACGTCCGCGTTCGACAGTGCCTCCACGGCGCGCAGAGTCAGCAGTCCCGGATCCCCGGGTCCGGCACCGAGGAAGGTGACGTGCCCGTGTTCCGGACCGGCGGGAAGGGTGGTGGGGCTCAATGTGCTCGCTCCCCCATCAGACCGGCCGCGCCCTGGGCGAGCATCTCGGTGGCGAGGTCGCGACCGAGTGCCATGGCCTGCTCGTGCGTCTGGGGCACGGGACCGGTGGTGGACAGCTGCACCATGCGGGTGCCGTCGGTCGTGCCGACGACGCCGCGCAGGCGCATTTCCTTGACAATCTGCCCGTCGGCCTGGGGGTCCCCCCGCTCCAGCGGAGCCGAGAGCGGGGGAAGGTCAGCCAGCGCGCCCACAGGGGCGCTGCAACCGGCCTCCAGGGCGGCGAGCAGTGACCGCTCGGCGGTCACGGCGGCCCGCGTGAACGGGTCGTCGAGTTCGCCGAGCGCCGCGATCAGGTCCGCGTGGTCCGCGGCACACTCGATCGCCAGGGCCCCCTGGCCGGGGGCGGGCAAAACCGTGTCGACCGACAGGAAGTCGGTGACCTCGTCGCTGCGGCCGATCCGGTTCAGTCCGGCGGCGGCCAGCACGACGGCGTCCAGTTCGCCGTCGCGGACGTATCCGATCCGCGTGTCGACGTTGCCCCGGATCGGGACCGTCTCGATGTCCAGGCCGTGGGCGCGGGCGTACGCGTTCAGCTGCGCCATGCGGCGCGGCGAGCCGGTACCGATGCGCGCGCCCCGCGGCAGGTCCGTGAACTTCAGCGCGTCCCGGGCGACGATCACGTCCCGCGGGTCCTCGCGCACGGGTATGGCGGCCAGGACCAGTTCCTCGGGCTGCGTGGTCGGCAGGTCCTTGAGCGAATGAACCGCGAAGTCCACCTCGCCCCTGAGCAGCGCGTCGCGCAGCGCCGTGACGAACACGCCGGTGCCGCCGATCTGCGCGAGGTTCTCGCGGGAGACGTCGCCGTACGTGGTGATCTCGACCAGCTCGACGGGCCGGCCGGTCACCCGGCTCACGGCGTCCGCCACCTGTCCGGACTGGGCCATGGCGAGCTTGCTCCGCCTGGTCCCCAGTCTCAGTGGTGCCTTGTCAGTCATGCCGGTCGGTCCTTCTTGTCTGTGCTGTCCTCGGCCCGGGAGACGGCGGCCACCGTCTCGGGGTCGAGGTCGAACAGGGTGCGCAGCGCGTCCGCGTACCCGGCGCCGCCGGGCTCGGCGGCGAGCTCCTTGATCCGTACGGTCGGCGCGTGCAGCAGCTTGTCGACGACCCGGTGCACGGCCTGGCGGATCTCGCCGCGCTGGCGTTCGTCCAGGTCGGGCAGGCGGCCGTCGAGCCGCGCGATCTCACTGGCGACGACGTCGGCGGCCATGGTGCGCAGCGCGACCACGGTCGGCGTGATGTGCGCCGCCCGCTGTGCCGCGCCGAAGGCCGCGACCTCGTCGGAGACGATACGCCGGACCTGGTCCACGTCGGCCGCCATCGGCGCATCGGCGGAGGCTTCCGCCAGCGACTCGATGTCCACCAGCCGCGCCGCGGCCAGCCGGTGCACGGCCGCGTCGATGTCGCGGGGCATGGCGAGGTCGAGGAGGAACAGGACCGGAGCCGGGCGCGGGATCACGGCGACCGGCTCGGGCCTGCGGCGCTCGGGGATGCGGCCGACCTGGGCGGCGGTCGCGGCGAGCGCGGCGATCAGCTCGGTGTCGGCCTCGGGGCTGCGCCGCGCGGCCTCACGGCGGTCCACGGTGCCGTTGTCGACCCAGGCCGCGTGCTGCTCCAGGGTGGCCGCGTCCATGCCCGCCACGGCGGCCTCGCCGAGCACGGAGAAGCCGTTCGCGCCCTGCACGGCGGCCAGGTCCAGCGGGCAGTTCTCCTCGGTGCCGCCGCCGGCGGCCGACAGCGGGGCCTTGCCCTGTACGGCGTCCTGCGCGGAGTCCGGTGCGGCATCCTGCGCGGCCGGACGACCGTCGGCGGCCACGTCCGCGACGGGCTGCCCGGTGCGGCCCTCGACCGCCTGCGCGATCGCCTCGGCCGTCAGTACCAGGCCGGTCGCCCCGGTGCAGGAGACGACGACATCGGCACGTGTCAGCTCGCCCGGCACGGCATTCATCCGTACCGCGCGGGCGGTCACCGCCGTGTCGGCGCTCTCCGTGAGTATCCGGGCGAGGCGCTCGGCGCGCTCGAAGGTTCGGTTGGCGACGACGACCTCGGCGACACCCGCCCGCGCGAGCGTCACGGCGGCCAGGGAGGACATCGACCCGGCACCGATCACCAGGGCCCTGCGGCCGGCCGCCCATTCCTGGACGTCCCCGCCCGCGGCCAGCTGCTCCAGGCCGAAGGTGACCAGGGACTGCCCGGCCCGGTCGATACCGGTCTCGGAGTGGGCCCGCTTGCCGACCCGCAGCGACTGCTGGAACAGGTCGTTCAGCAGCTTGCCGGCGGTGTGCAGCTCCTGCGCACGGGCCAGGGAGTCCTTGATCTGCCCGAGGATCTGCCCCTCGCCGACGACCATCGAGTCCAGACCGCAGGCCACCGAGAACAGATGGTGGACGGCCCGGTCCTCGTAGTGCACGTAGAGGTAGGGCGTCAGCTCTTCCAGGCCGACCCCGCTGTGCTGGGCGAGCAGCGTGGACAGCTCGGCGACACCGGCGTGGAACTTGTCCACGTCGGCGTACAGCTCGATGCGGTTGCAGGTGGCGAGCACCGCGGCCTCGGTGGCCGGCTCGGCGGCGACCGTGTCCTGGACCAGCTTGACCTGGGCGTCCGCGCTCAGCGCGGCCCGCTCCAGCACGCTGACCGGGGCGCTGCGGTGGCTCAGCCCCACGACGAGGAGACTCATGCCGGCATCACGGCGGGTACGTCCCCGTCGGGCCCCTGGTCGGCGGAATCGTCGGCGGCTGCGCCACGGGGAGCGGCGGCGGGCCCTGCGCCGTCGCCCACGGCGGTCTCCTCGCCGGCCTTGCGCTGCTCGTGGAAGGCGAGGATCTGCAGCTCGATGGAGAGGTCGACCTTGCGCACGTCGACGCCGTCCGGGACGGACAGCACGGTCGGCGCGAAGTTCAGGATGGAGGTCACACCGGCGGCCACGAGCCGGTCGCAGACCGGCTGGGCGGCCCCGGCCGGGGTGGCGATGACGCCGATGGAGACCCCGTTGTCGTGAATGATCTTCTCGAGGTCGTCGGTGTGCTGGACGGGGATGCCCGCGACCGGCTTTCCGGCCATCGCCGGATCGGCGTCGATCAGCGCGGCCACCCGGAAACCACGGGAGGCGAACCCGCCGTAGTTGGCCAGGGCGGCGCCGAGGTTACCGATACCGACGATGACAACCGGCCAGTCCTGGGTCAGGCCGAGTTCACGGGAGATCTGGTAGACGAGATACTCCACGTCGTAGCCGACACCGCGCGTTCCGTAGGAGCCCAGGTACGAGAAGTCCTTGCGCAGCTTGGCGGAGTTGACCCCCGCCGCCGCGGCCAGTTCCTCGGAGGAGACCGTGGGTACCGAGCGCTCCGACAGTGCGGTCAGGGCTCGGAGGTACAGCGGAAGCCGGGCGACGGTGGCCTCGGGAATCCCTCGGCTACGGGTCGCCGGTCGGTGTGTTCGGCCAGTTGCCACGGTGCTCCTGCGGGTAGAGCGGGGCTGCAGGCGGTCATACGTCCCCAGACCGCCCCGTCGACAGCAGGCTATGTCTTTGTGAACGCGTGCACAAAGATGGTGTCCGATTTGCCCGGCCAACGTGACCGGGGTCACGCGCGTCGTTCCGGGGCCCTTCTGGACCCTTCCTGGGGGCAAAACCGACACACTCCTCGCGAATCCCGCCCCCGAGACCAAACCGCCGTCGATCCTAAGGGACGTTCGGTGCGGCGTTGTACTACTCGGTCAGTTCCTTGCGGAGACGGCCCTCGTCCACCCGCCAGAAGGTGTGCTGCCTGCCGTCGACGAGGACGACGGGGATCTGCTCCCAGTACTGGTCGTACAGCGCCTTGTCCTCGGTGATGTCCTTCTGTTCCCAGGGGACGCCGAGTTCGCCGCAGACCTTCTCGATCACGGCCTCCGCGTCGTCGCACAGATGGCAGCCGGGCTTGCGGACGAGAGTGACCAGACGCTCCTGAGGGGCGGCCTTACGCCGGAAGAGGGGACTCATGTCGGCCATTCTCGCCCTTGCTTAACGGCGCGGTCGTGGAGAGTTCACACCCTTCGAACCTCTCGACCCCGGAAGCCCCGAACAAACTGGCTATGCTCACGCCATGGCCGCTCTCGGATGGCTCACTCCCCGTAGGCGCTCCGCCACGGCGCGGAGCGTGTTGGCAGGCGAGGCCTCGGCGGAGGCTGCCCGCAAATCCTCGCAGGAAGCACTGGAAGCACAGCAGACCCCTGAGGTCGCCGAGCAGGAACCACAGTTCCCCGTCGTCGGCGACGACCAGGCGGCCGCCTTCTTCGACCTCGACAACACCGTGATGCAGGGCGCCGCGCTGTTCCACTTCGGGCGGGGCCTGTACAAGCGGAAGTTCTTCGAGACCCGCGACCTGGCCAGGTTCGCCTGGCAGCAGGCCTGGTTCCGGCTGGCCGGCGTCGAGGACCCCGAGCACATGCAGGACGCCCGCGACTCGGCCCTGTCCATCGTCAAGGGCCACCGCGTCGCCGAGCTGGAGACGATCGGCGAGGAGATCTACGACGAGTACATGGCCGACCGCATCTGGCCGGGCACCCGGGCCCTCGCCCAGGCCCACCTGGACGCGGGCCAGAAGGTGTGGCTGGTCACGGCCGCACCCGTCGAGATCGCCCAGGTCATCACCCGCCGCCTCGGCCTGACCGGCGCCCTCGGCACGGTGGCCGAGTCGGTCGACGGCATCTACACGGGCAAGCTGGTCGGCGAGCCGCTGCACGGCCCCGCGAAGGCGGAGGCGGTGCGCGCCCTGGCCGCGGCCGAGGGCCTGGACCTCTCCCGCTGCGCCGCCTACAGCGACAGCCACAACGACATCCCGATGCTGTCCCTGGTCGGCCACCCCTACGCGATCAACCCGGACGGCAAGCTCCGCAAGCACGCCCGCGAAAAGGACTGGCGCCTGCGCGACTACCGGACGGGCCGCAAGGCGGCGAAGGTGGGCATCCCGGCGGCGGCGGGGGTCGGAGCGGTCGCCGGGGGCACGGCAGCCGCGATCGCCCTGAGCCGGCGTCGCCGGTAGTCCCGCGCGCGATCAGCAGACAATCGTCGTAGACCCGCGGCCCGTCCCCCGCACGGGGGCCCGCCGTGGCCGGTCGCGCAGTTCCCCGCGCCCCCCCGGGGCGCTCACGCCCAGCCGCGCGCCCGTGGCCGACATGTCATGTGCCTGACCGACGGCATTCAACACCTGTGGTCTGCCGCCGGATTATGCCCGCACTTTCTCAACACGCCCCCCACTTCGCCGAAACACACCATTTTCCGATCAACAACCGATCAGCCTAAGGAACTTGATGAGGCGTCAATCGGTTACAGAAGCGACGCAATCGATGATTTGAGCAACTCGGTGTAGCAGTGCCTGCACGAAGCGTTATTCTCCTCAGACGCAAACCGGTACCCCTCCGTCGCTACGACGGGTGAACGGTCCCGCACTGCACGTGATGGAAGCTCTGCCTCTGGGAGTCCCGTGTACCCACACGTCGGGGTTGACGCCTCGGGCCTGGCTACGCTGCGCGCAACAGTCGCAACGGTCAAAGAGACGCTGCGCGGCTTCGTCCCCACCGCGTACGCCGTCCCTGCCGTCCCCGCCTTCGCCACCGCCGCACCGGTAGGCCCGTGCTACGCACTGGCCGAGAGCAGCGCAGCCGTCGGCAGACGCAGCCGCGCGACCGGCGCGGCCACCGCCCGTCGGCCGGCCGCCGACAGTGACAGCGCACGGATGATGGACCTCGTCGAGCGCGCCCAGTCCGGCGAGGCCGAGGCCTTCGGCCGCCTCTACGACCAGTACAGCGACACGGTGTACCGGTACATCTACTACCGGGTCGGCGGCAAGGCGACGGCCGAGGACCTGACGAGCGAGACCTTTCTGCGGGCGCTCCGCAGGATCGGCACCTTCACATGGCAGGGCCGCGACTTCGGCGCCTGGCTGGTGACGATCGCCCGGAACCTCGTCGCCGACCACTTCAAGTCCAGCCGTTTCCGGCTGGAGGTCACCACCGGTGAGATGCTCGACGCCAACGAGGTCGAGCGCTCCCCCGAGGACTCCGTCCTGGAGTCCCTGTCCAACGCCGCGCTGCTCGACGCCGTACGCCGGCTCAACCCCCAGCAGCAGGAGTGCGTGACGCTCCGCTTCCTGCAGGGCCTCTCCGTCGCCGAGACCGCTCGCGTGATGGGCAAGAACGAGGGCGCCATCAAGACTCTCCAGTACCGCGCCGTGCGCACCCTCGCCCGGCTCCTGCCGGACGACGCACGCTGACCGCCCGCCACGGCGGGCCACGTCCAACTCACGCTCCGTGAACGCCCGTTGCCTTTCTGACCCGATCATCCGCCGTCCGTAACCCAAGTGCCGCGCCAGTCGTTGTGCGGGATACAGGCTCCCTGTGGTCACGTCCTGGCCGACCCTGATCACTCGATCGTGTGGAAGTGGTCGTGGGCGTGCAACCCTCAGGACCCCCTGGGGAGTCGACCGTCATGACGAGAGGAGGTGCCGCCAGTGATCGCGAACGTATCGGCGCACCGGCGGGCGAACGCCTTCGCCCAGGCCCTGGAGGAGCAGTCCGACCGGGACACGGCGGCCGAGCAGTCCGCAGCACCGGCGGAGACGCCGCCGACCGCCGAGGAAGTCACCGAGCAGGGCCGTTTGTTGTCCCTCGCCACGGGTCTCGGCACGCTGCCCAGGCCGCAGCTCGACCCCGAGGTCAAGGTCGTTCAGCGCGCCCAGCTGGTGGCCGCGATGGAGGCCATGCTCCAGGAGGGCACCGTGGGCGGGGCGGCGGACACATCGGTGCCCGAACAGCGTGCGAGAGGCCGGGGTGCACACCGGGCGAGCCCACTGGGCAAACTGCGGCCGCGTTCCCGGCTGACCAAGGGGCTCGCCGCGGGCGGGCTCAGCGTCGGCGTGGCCGCCGGGGCCTTCGGCGGGGTCGCCGCCGCGAGCTCCGACGCCCTGCCCGGCGATTCGCTCTACGGGCTCAAGCGCGGCATCGAGGACTTCAGGCTCAACTACCTGAGCGACGGAGACGACCAACGCGGCCAGAACTATCTCGACCAGGCCTCCACCCGGCTGAGCGAGGCCCGTCGGCTGATGGAGCGCGACCGCGGCGGCCAACTCGACCACGAGTCCATCGGCGAGATCCGCCGCACCCTGTCGGGCATGCAGCACGACGTGACCGAAGGCCACCGCCTGCTGCACGCGGCCTATGAACGCGACCCCGGTTCCCTGGGCCCCATCCAAGCCCTCTCCGCGTTCTCCCGGTCCCACCGCGAGGCCTGGAGCGCGCTGAGCAACAGGCTCCCCGTGCAGCTCGGCGACGTCAAACAGCAGGTCTCGTCGGTCTTCGACGCCATAGACCAGGAGGTCGCCCCGCTGCAGTCCCTGCTCCCGCAGCAGCCCGCCCAGACCGGCGACGGCAAGCGGCAGCACTCCGGCTCGGCGTCCACCGGCCCCTCCGGCACCCACCGCGCGGCCACACCCAGCACCGGCAGGACCCCGTCCGCCGGCAAGCACGCGCGCTCCGGGAGCCCCAGCGGCTCGGCCACCGGCGAGACCGGAGGCGGTCTGATCGGGGGCAACACGGGCGGTCTGCTCGACCCGCCGAAGATCGGCTCCGAGAGCGGCTCTCCGTCCTCCAGCAAACCGCCCACGAGCGCGCCGGACGTCACCCTCCCACCGCTCCTCCCGGGCCTGCTGCCCGGCCTGGGCATCAACAGCGAGGACGCGAACTAGTCCGCACCCGGATACGACAGCGGGGGCGCCCCTTTCCGAGCAGGGGCGCCCCCGTCGCCGTTCTCGATGCCACCTCTTCGCCGTTCCCGGAAGTGCTGGTAGGAGGACCGACACGCATGCCGGGCCCCTCGCAGAAGGCACGCCTTCTCAGGAGATCTCCTCGGAAGATCTCTCAGAAGAACACCGATCTCCGCTGCACCAACAGCTTGTACAGCGTGTGCTGGATCTGTTCCCGGACCTGGTCGGTCAGGTTGAACATCAGCATCGGGTCCTCGGCCGCCTCCGGCGGATAGCCGTCCGTCGGGATCGGCTCGCCGAACTGGATCGTCCACTTGGTGGGCAGCGGGATCGCCCCGAGCGGCCCGAGCCACGGGAAGGTCGGCGTCAGCGGGAAGTACGGGAAACCCAGCACGCGCGCGAGCGTCTTGGAGTTGCCGATCATCGGGTAGATCTCCTCGGCCCCGACGACCGAGCAGGGGATGATCGGCACGCCCTGGCGCAGTGCCGTGGAGACGAACCCGCCCCGGCCGAAGCGCTGGAGCTTGTAGCGCTCGCCGAACGGTTTGCCGATGCCCTTGAATCCCTCCGGCATCACCCCGACCAGCTCGCCCTTTTCCAACAGCCGTTCGGCGTCCTCCGCGCAGGCGAGGGTGTGCCCCAGCTTGCGGGCCAGCTCGTTGACCACCGGCAGCACGAAGACCAGGTCGGCCGCGAGCAGCCGCAGATGCCGGTCGGCGGGGTGGTGGTCGTGCACGGCGACCTGCATCATCAGGCCGTCCAGCGGCAGCGTCCCGGAGTGGTTGGCGACGATCAGCGCGCCGCCGTCGGCCGGGATGTTCTCGATGCCCTTCACCTCGACCCGGAAGTACTTCTCGTACACCGGCCGCAGCAGCGACATCAGGACCTGGTCGGTCAGCTCCTCGTCGTAGCCGAAGTCGTCGACCTCGTAGTCCCCCGTGAGCCGGCGGCGCAGGAAGGCCAGGCCGCCCGCGATGCGCCGTTCGAGACCGCCGCTCCCGGGCGGCTCGACGAGCGGCTCTTCCTCACGGGTCACGGGGACATCATCCTGCGGGACGGTCCTGGTGGGCAGGGGCTGGACCTCGCCGACCGGCGCGTGCTCACCGGCCGCGCCGCGCCGGCTCCCGGCGCTCCGGCGCCGCGACGGCCGCTGCACGGCACCCCCGCGGGACCGGTCGTCGTCGAACGGAATGACCTTGGCGTCCGCCATCGTTGCTGCGCTCCTCAGTTGGCGCTGTGCGTCGGGAGGTGCCCGCCGCACTGGGCGGCAAGCGCGGCGATCCGGTCCACGGACCCCGCGAGGGCCTCCGGCGGCAGCAGTCCGGGGCCCTCGCTGCGCGCGAAGTCCGCGAACGTCTCCGCCGTCGTGTACTTGGGCTGGAATCCGAGCGTCTCGCGCATCTGGTCCGTGGCCACCACCCGGCCGTGTGTGAGCAGCCGGATCTGCTCCGGGGAGAAGTCGGTCATACCCAGCGTACGCACCAGGGAGCCGGCCCAGGTGACCGCGGGCAGCAGCAGCGGCACGGTGGGCCGCCCGAGCCGACGCGAGCACTGCGAGAGCAGCAGGACGCCGTCCCCGGCGATGTTGAAGGTGCCGCTGTTGAGGGTGCCCCGGCGCGGCTCGTGGGACGCGATCCGCAGCACCTCGATGACGTCGTCCTCGTGCACGAACTGCAACCGGGGGTCGTAGCCGAACACGGTCGGCAGGACGGGCAGCGCGAAGTACGAGGCGAGCGGGGTGTCCGTGGCCGGCCCGAGGATGTTGGCGAACCGCAGCACGCACACGGCGACGTCCGGCCGCCGCCGGGCGAACCCGCGCACGTACCCCTCGACCTCGACCGCGTCCTTCGCGAAGCCGCCGCTGGGCAGCGACTTGGGCGGGGTCGTCTCGGTGAACATGGCGGGATCCCGCGGCGCCGACCCGTAGACGTTCGTACTGGACTTGACCACCAGCCGCTGCACGGTCGGCGACTTCTGGCAGGCACCGAGCAGCTGCATGGTGCCGATGACGTTGGTCTCCTTGACCATGGCCCTGCTGCCGCCGCGCAGTGCGGTGGCCGTGACGTCCAGGTGGACGACCGTGTCGGCGCCCGTCTCGGCGAGCACCCGGGCGATCGTGGGCTGGCGGATGTCGGCCTGGATGAAGTCGGCCCCGCCCAGATGGTGCGCCGGCCGCAGCGCGTCCACCGCGATCACCCGGTCGACGTCCGGGTCCCGCTGGATCCGCCGCACGAACCGGCCGCCCAGCTGCCGGGCCACTCCGGTGACGAGCACGACCTTCCCCAAGATCAGCGCCTTCCTTCCCGATCTCGTGTGACACCTGGTCCAAGCCGCGTTCCCCGTGTGCGGCCAACTTAGCGGGTTGACGTTGCGCTGTGATGACCGCCCGATGCACGAGGTGACCGAAATTCCCCAGTCGGAATATGCCGACCGGCTGCGGAATGCGGGGGCGGACATGCCTGTGGCCCCCCACCGCATCGGATGGGGGGCCACAGGGACGCGCTCTCGCGGCGCCGCTTACTTCTTGTTGCGGCGCTGAACGCGCGTGCGCTTGAGCAGCTTGCGGTGCTTCTTCTTGGCCATCCGCTTGCGCCGCTTCTTGATAACAGAGCCCACGACTACCCTCGCTCACTTCTCATCACTCGGTTGTTTGGGCGCCATGGGCCCACACGACCTACGAGGGGCTAGCCTACCCGCTTGAGCGTCGAGCTTGTAATCGAGGGGTGTTCCGGGGTTCCCGGAAGCGTCGTCAGGCTGTCTCCACCCCCACATAACTGTCGCGAAGGTACTCGTGTACCGCTTGCTCGGGGACGCGGAAGGACCGCCCCACCCGGATCGCGGGCAGATGACCGCTGTGCACCAGCCGGTACACGGTCATCTTCGACACTCGCATCACCGCAGCGACCTCCGCCACGGTCAGGAACACAACCTCGTTCAGAGGCCTCTCGCCAGCAGCCATGACACACCTGAACCTTCCGCACTCGACGGGCCACCGGCTTCCCCTTCCGGTGACTCTTCGTCGTTGCGTGCTCACTCCCCAATGTAGGGGCGGGTGATGCGAGTGGGGAAGAGGTGCACCCATCGGCGGCCTACTGTGACAGACACGCTCGATTGAGTACGTAGCGGGTCAGCGGCAGGTAGTAAGCAGACCGCACGCCATCATCAACCGGAACGGCGACGGACACGACCCCCTCGGCCTCTCCCACGAACAGGGCGGGATCATCCGTATCTGCCAGACCGATCGCCTCGAACCCCAGCTGACCTGCACCGCAGACCCAGCCGTGGTCGCCGATCACCAGCTCGGGCAATGGCCCGCCGGCCTCGGCCGCGGCCGCCAGGGCGACCCGAACCGGCAGCGGCGAATGACTGTGCACACCCGGCTCACAACCGGGGCGCTCGGCCTCCGGTTCCCGCACCAAGGCAACCCCTCGTACGTAGTCGAGGTGGCACGTGCGTAGACCGAACCGGGTCAATATGTCGACACAGCGACCCTGCGCCGGAGTGAGCACCTCACACCCCACCGCCGACAGCGCGTCCGCCAAGCCGCCGTAGAACCCGAGCAGCCGATGCGGATGCCCGGTGCCGAGCAGTACGGGAGCCCCTCGCCGGGCCGCACTCCGGATCCGCTCCGCGAACGCGTCCAGCGCGGCCAGCGTCCGCTCCGGGTCGATCACGTCCAGGCCCGAAGTGTGCCGCGGATCGGCCGAAACCCCACACTTCTCCGCCATCAACTCAAGTAACTCCCGCTGCCCCCAGCTGCACTCAGGATCAATCCCGATCAACATCCGAGGATCCCGAGCCGCGAACAGCCGATAACTCCGAAGACTGTCCTCCCGAGAGGTGGCCACCTCCCCGGCAAGCCGAGCGGCCAGCAGATGCACACGAAGGGCATCAGCGGTCAACACGGATGCGATGGTGACTCATTGGGGGATGGGCCCGCGCGAAGACCAACGAAAGAACGCACGGTTGGCGTAACGGAGTTTCCCTCAAGCAACTTCCCCACCGACCGAGAGGGGCTTCGGCACCTTCCCCACCGACCGAGAGGGGCTTCGGCCTCTTCCCCACCGACCGAGAAGGGCTTCGGCCTCTTCCCCACCGACGGAGACGGGCGCCGGCGCGTTCTCGGCCGACCGGGGCGGGACGGGCCTGGGCGCCTTCTCAGCCGACCGAGTCGGGACGGGCCTGGGCGCCTTCTCGGCCGACCGAGTCGGGTGGGTGGGCGGGCGGACGGGGGTCCAGGGGGCGGAGCCCCCTGGCAGCTCACGGCAGCAGCCCCCGCAAAGGAAACACGGCCCGCCGAGTCGCCAGCACAGCCTGATCAAGCCGATCAGCAGGGTCGTAACCGGCCTCCCAGGAGGAGAACGACACCGGCCACCGCCCATCGGTCATCCGCTGCGGAGCAAGCTGCCGAGTCCGAGCGAACACCCCCTGCCGCCACCCTTCGGGAATCACCGTCTCGGGAGCGACCTCCCGCCCCGCGGCGATCCCCACCAGATGCGTCCAGGACCGCGGCACCACGTCCACCACCGCATACCCGCCGCCCCCCAGGGCGATCCACTTCCCCTCGGCGTACGCGTGCGCCAGCTCATGACAGGCCACCTGCACGGCCCGCTGCGCATCCAGCGACACCGCGAGATGCGCCAGCGGATCCTCGAAGTGCGTATCGGCCCCGTGCTGCGAGACCAGCACCTGCGGCCGGAAGTCGGCGAGCAGCTCCGGCACCACCGCGTGAAACGCCCGCAGCCACCCCGCGTCCCCGGTCCCCGCCGGCAGCGCCACGTTCACGGCCGCCCCCTCGCCCGCCCCGGCCCCGGTCTCCTGAGGCCACCCGGTCTGCGGGAACAACGTACGAGGATGCTCGTGCAGCGAAATCGTCAGAACCCGCGGATCCTCCCAGAACGCGGCCTGCACCCCGTCCCCGTGATGCACGTCGACGTCCACATAGGCGACCCGTTCCGCCCCCAGCTCCAGCAGCCGCGCGATGGCCAGGGACGCGTCGTTGTAGACGCAGAACCCCGATGCTCCCCCGGGCATGGCATGGTGCAGACCGCCCGCGAAGTTCACGGCGTGGTCGGCGTCCCCGCGCCACACCGCCTCCGCCGCCCCCACCGACTGCCCCGCGATCAGCGCGGACACCTCGTGCATGCCGGCGAACGCGGGATCGTCCACCGTACCGAGCCCGTACGATCCGTCGGCCGACCGCGGATCCGCCGAGGCCGCCTTCACGGCGTCGATGTAGTCCTCCCGGTGAACCAGCCGCAGCGTCGACTCACCGGCCGGCTTCGCCGCGACGACCGCCATCTCCCGGTCGAGCCCGAAGGCACCCACCAGGCTCCGGGTCAGCTCCAGCCGGACCGGATCCATCGGATGGTCCGGCCCGAAGTCATAGCCCGTTACTGCCTCGTCCCACATCAGCTGTGCGCGGCCGCTCATGCCCGCCACCGTATCGGTCCGGTTGAGCCGCGAACGACCTGGCGTACACCAGCGTCACCAGCACCAACACCATCGGCACCAGCATGGCCCCCCGATAGCTCCACGCGTCCCCGAGCGCCCCCACCAGCGGCGAACCGACCAGGAAGCCGACGTAGTTGAAGATGTTGAGCCGCGCGATCGCCGCATCCGACGCCCCCGGGAACAGGCGCCCCGCCGCAGCGAACGTCTGCGGCACCAGCACACACAGCCCCAGTCCCAGCAGGGTGAACCCGAGCATCCCGACCCACGCGTCCGGCGCCACGGACACCACCGCGAACCCGCAGGCCGCCACCAGCGCCCCGAGCCGCACGACCGCGGCCGCCCCGAAGCGCCGCACCCCGAAGTCCCCGATGGCCCGCCCCACCAGCGTGGTCACCATGTACACGTTGTACGGCACGGTCGCCAGCTGCTCGGAACTCCCCAGCACGTCCTTCAGATACTTCGCACTCCAGTTGGAGACGGTCGAGTCCCCGATGTACGCGAAGGTCATCACCAGGCACAGCGGCAGCAGCAGCCTGAAGACGACGGCCCCGCCCGCCCCCTGCTCCTCGGCCACGGGCGCCGGGGCCCCGTCCACGTACCACCGGCTGCCCACCAGCGCCGTCGGCAGCAGTACGGCCACCACCGGCAGATACGACACCCACAGCGCGAGATGCCAGTGCGCGCCCACCCACGCCAGCGAGGCCCCCACGATCCCGCCCAGGCTGTAGGCGGCGTGGAAACTCAGCATGATGCTGCGCCCGTACGTCCGCTGGAGGCTCACCCCGAGCATGTTCATCGAGGCGTCCAGCGCACCGACCGCCAGCCCGAACACGCCGAGGGCAACGGCCAGCTCCGACACCTGCCCGCCCGCCCCCGCCCCCAGCAGCGCCAGCAGCACCACGGGCTGGGACCAGCGCAGCAGCCGGCTGGGCCGTATTCGCCCGACCAGCTGCTCGGTGGTCACACTGCCGACGCCGGCGAGGATCGGCACAGCGGCCAGGAACACCGGCAGCAGCGCGTCCGAGACGCCGTACCGGTCCTGGATGGCCGGGATGCGCGTCACCAGCAGCGCAAAGGCGGCGCCCTGGGCGAAGAAGCTGAACGCCAACGAGGCCCTACCGCGCCGCAGCACATCAGTCATGGCGGCGAGCGTAGGGCCCCGGCTTACTCGTGGGTAGATCCAGCCAAAGATGAATTTCCCTCAGCTTTGGCGGGCTGAGACTCAGGCGGCGACAGCGACCCCGGCCGTCCTGGCCTTGCCCTCCTTGGCGGCCTTGCCCGCCTTGCCTGCCTCGACCTCGGCGGCCAGCATCTTCTCCATCGGCTCGACGGCCAGGCCGCCGCCTACGACGAAGGCGATCGCCATCGCACCGACCATGATGACCGTGCCGAGCCACACCATGGTGTCCACGGAGATGGTGTACGCACCCACGACCCGCGCGATGCACTCGGCGAGCAGGGCCACACCCCAGACGACGGAGAACGCCCGCTCCTTGCGCAGGAAGGCCGCGGACGAGGCCGCCGAGCCGGACATCAGCCGCTCCCAGGCGGCCTCCTTGTCGGCGTCCCCCTTCAGCAGGAAGGGCTTCATGCCCTCGGTCATCATCGGCTTCCCGAGCACGACGGAGACCAGGATCCCGATCGCGATCGTGCTGCTGACGCCGCTGTCCTTGGCGAGCATCAGCCGCGGGTCCCCGGAGACGAAGCTCAGCAGCAGCGAGACGACGTTGACGATCAGGATGAGACCGGCCAGGGCATTGGTCCTCCGCTCCTTGACCAGGCCCCACACGGTCCGCAACGCCGGCACCACGCTGCTCCAGGCGAGCGCCGCGAAGGTGCTCATCCCGAACCCGTCCTTGAAGAGGTAGTACGAGCCGAGCGGCATCGCCACATCCAGGATCAGCGGCTTGAAGTTGTCCAGCACGCTGGGGTTCTGCTGCTTGCTGCTCCGGCCCCGAGTCCCCGTGTTCTTCGTCATGCCCTCAGCTTCGCCGACACGCGGGGTCCGCCAGTAGAAACGTTCGTCCGGAGGACCGCATGACAAATGTCAGCCCCGTGCCGATGGCCCGGGTCACACCCCCGGTCGTACCAGCAGGTCAGCCAACTCCCCCATGCTGGAGAAGAGTTGCTTCGCCCCTGCGAGCCGCTCCGCCGGCGTCATCGCGGTGAACCCGTACACGTCCATCCCGGCCGCCACGGCCGCCTGCACACCCAACGGAGAGTCCTCCACGACCAGGCACCGCTCGGGCGTCACCCCCATCCGCTCGGCGGCGTACAGGAAGAGATCGGGCGCCGGCTTTCCCCGCCCCACGTCCTGCGAGCTGAAGACCGTCTCCGCCACGAACCACCGGTCCAGCCCCGTGGCCCGGTGCCCGACCCGGATCCTGTCATGGCTCCCGGAGGAGGCCACGCAGTACGGCACTGCGTCCACGGCGAGCTTCTCCAGCACACCGTCGACGCCGGTCACGGGCTTCAACTCCCGCTCGAACGCAGCGAAGACCCGTGCATGGAAGACATCGTCGAAGTCGTCGGGCAGCCGCTGCCCGGTCCTCTCCAGGACGAGCTCGTGGACCCGGTGCATCGCCGACCCCATGTAGTCCCGGATCGACTCCTCGTACGACGTCGGATGCCCCAACTCGGTGAGGTGGGCGGCCAGAATCCGGTTGGAGATCGGCTCACTGTCCACGAGTACGCCGTCGTTGTCGAAGATGACCAGGTCGTATCGCATACCCCGACCCTAAAGGACCCGGAACGCAGAAAACCCCCGCATCGGAAGATGCGGGGGTTTTCTCAAAATTTGTTCGGCGGCGTCCTACTCTCCCACAGGGTCCCCCCTGCAGTACCATCGGCGCTGTGAGGCTTAGCTTCCG